>JBGTCW010000145.1:0-3606 GCA_041748635.1 Ilumatobacteraceae bacterium
CTCGTTGAACCAGTGCACCCAGCTCAACGTTTCCAGTTCGAGTTGGTCGACGTCGTCCCACGCTCGCGGGGCGTCGGGTCCGTAGACACATTCAGCCTTGTAGAGCCCGTTCACGCTCTCAGCGAGAGCGTTGTCGTAGGATTATCCGGCCAATCGTGGCCCGGGATGATGCGACGCAGGGGCGTGTTGGGGCGGTCAGCCGGTCTTGCGGCGCTTGGCGCCTTCGAGGTGGCGGAGTCGTTCTTCTTGTTGGCGGACGCGGTCGGCGAGTGCTTCGAGACCGGTGCGGAGGTGGGCGATCTCGGAGGTGAGGCCGGTGAGTGTTCTCGGGTCGTTGGAGCGCTGTCGGTGTTCCTCGATCACGGCGCGGAGGTTGAGGTTGCGGTAGAGCGTGGTGCGGCTGATGCCGGTGCGCTCAGCGACGGCAGTGACCGTGATCGGGTCGTTGTTGCCGGCGAGTTGATGGCATGCGGCTTCGACGTTGGTCAGGTTGCTCATCCGGCTTCAGCGATGAGGGTGTCGAGGCGGACGAGGAGTTTGCGGTGCCGGTCGGCTTCGTCGATCCAGCCTCGTTGCTGGGCGTCGTCGGCGAGGGCGGCGGTGTCGATGCGTTGCGCGGACAGCACGGCGATCGACGCGGTGTCGGTGACGAAGTTGGGGCAGTGTTCGCAGATGTTGGCGTAGGGGCATGCGCCCTGTGCTGGTGCTCGAAGGCAGTGTCCGCCAGCGAGGCGGGACTTGATGACCGGGGCGTCACGCCAGTCGTCGTTGCTACACCCGCCGCCGCAACTTCCGGCGGCGGTCGTGGTGACGGGGATCGTGGTGCGGCCGGTGGGTGTGGGCATCGGCCCGATGCGTGTCTTGGCAAGGGTGAGTGCTCGTTCGTATTCGGCTCGGACGGTGGTGTCGAAGAGGTGCGCGTAGCGCAGGCTCATCTCGGCGGACACGTGACCGAGCAGCGCCATCAGGGCTTGAAGCGACACGCCGGCGTTGACGAGCGCGGTGGCGTAGGTGTGGCGCAGTTGATGTGGGGTGACGTGGCCGATCCCAGCGGCGGTGGCGCTGCGGGCGAGTTCGGCGCGCACTGCGTTCTGGGAGAGTCGTCGGCCGTGGTGGGTGAACAAGAACTGTGTCGGTCGGCCGGTGCGAGGGTGCGGGAGTGGTCGTCCGGTGCTGCGTGTCGTGGTGATGCGGTCGATGAGCGCAACGGTTTCGTCGTCGAGTGGAACCATGCGTTCGGTGTCGAGTTTGCCGAGTGGGACTTTGAGCCAGGAGCCGTGCCCGGCGATCTGGTGAACGCAGTCGAGTTCGAGGTCCAACAGTTCACCGATGCGCAACCCGACTGCTCGTGCGAGCAGCAGCGCGTCAGCGGCAAGGCGATAGTCGGATGCTTCGAGCGCTGCTGCGAGTCGGCGGTCGGCGTCGACGGGCAGGTAACGCGGCAGCGGTCTGGGGAGTCGTGGGTGATCGGATCGGAAGATCAACCTGCGTGGCGGCGCTTGGGTCCAGCCCCATTCGGTGATCTCGGACAACATGTGTTCGACAGCTCGGATGCGCCGGTCCTGATCGGCGACCGTGACGGTGTCGCCGCTGGTTGCTGAGATGGCGGTGACGGTCGAGTTCAGGTAGGGCTCGATGTGACGCTGCCGATCGAGGGCGGCGAAGGAATCGAGGTCAGGGTCGTGCTCGGTGAGGAAGCGGGCAAAGTGAGCGAGTCGGGTCGCGAGGCTCGACACCGTGTCGGGTCGACAGGTGCCGAGTTTGCGTTCCAGGTAGGCGACGAACAACGGCCGTAAACCTGGTGTGCAGTCGGCGAACCGGTCCTCGAGCGTGTCGGGCTGGTTCGCTGCGACAGGCGGCGTGTCGACGATGTCGAGGTGGAACAGCACCTGGTGGGCGCACACGATCGCGCTGCGATAGTGCCGCCAGCCCTGCCCGGTTGCGGCTTCGCGTTCACGACACGCGTCGGTGAGCGCGTCGAGATCCGTGAGGGCGAGTTGGTCGAGCGGCCGACCGGTCTGGATGAGCAGTCGCCCGACCGATTGTGACGCCGCCCGTTTCGCCTGGATCGGCGTGAACCCGACCGCTTCGGCGACCTCGACGAAGCGGACCATGTCCGCCCCCATAGGCGTGTCGATGACTTCACGCCAGAAGCTCGACAACTTGCGCGCAACGAGCCAATCCCATCCCGGCTGCAACCAGCCACGACACATCAAGAACATCACCAGCGACGTCGCCGACCGCGACAACGCCAAGCGAACATCGAGCGGCTCAGCGGCCCACGCCTGCGGGTCCGGCCAACGCTCCAAGAAGCGGCGGGCCTCGAAGTCCGACGCCGGGTTCCCGCGTCCAGTCGTCGTCTGGTGGTCGCGCCACGCGTCCAGCAACACCGCCGCCGCCGGCGGCGACAGAGGCCGGTCAGGTGCTGGCGCGTTGGCGGCTGCGGGCAGCATCGAACTCGGCTTTCACATGGGTCGGGGCGAGATGGACGTAGCGGGCGGTGGTGTCGATATGGGCGTGGCCCAGCAGGGCTTGCATCACCGCGAGATCGACTCCGGCCTCGGCCAGCGCGGTGCCGAACGTGTGGCGCAACGCGTGAGGATGCGCACCTGTCACGCCGGAGATGTCGCGGTGATATCGAAAGATCCGACGCAACCCCGCTGGCGTCAACGGCCGCCCACGCGTCGGTCCCTTCGCGACGATGAACAACCGATCGCTTGTCGTCTCGGGTCGCTCGGCGAGCAGGTAGGTCTGGATCACACCGGCGACATCGACATCGAGCGGGACCCGGCGTTCCTTGTTGCCCTTGCCCGACACCTTCAACCAACGACCACCGATGTCGACATCGATCACGTCGAGGCCGAGAACCTCCGCTGAGCGCAACCCGCAGAACACCATCAGTCCAGCGATCGCCCGATCGCGCCACGTCCGCAGACTCTCCAACAACGCCACGACCTCCGAGCGCTCCAGGGTCTTCGGGAGCCGATGCGCGTCACGCACTCGCAACGCCGAGCGTCGCTTCGGCGCTCTCGAAACGTGCGCCAACATCCCGCCCCGCTCACCAGCCGACAGCCGTCGCGCCTCGGGACCTTTCGGGACCGGATTCGCGATGTCCGGGTCGCGCATCGACCAGAACGAAAACAGCCCCGACACCGCCGCCAACCGCAAGTTGATCGTCGCCGGCGACAAACTGTCCGCTCGTCGACCATCGAGACGCATCACGTTCGAACCCGCCGGCCGACCCGCCACGCGCTCGGTGCGACACGCCGCCAAGAACCGCAACAGCACGTCCGTCGTCACCGCCGACAACTCGATGTCTTCGTCGCTCAGCCACCGACAGAACGCCAACAACGCGAACCCGTACGTGCCGATCGTTCGAGGCGAGTAATTCCGGTCAACGAGATAGCTCAAGTAGTCGTTGGCCAACGCAAAGCGATCGACCCGATCACCGGCGAGAACCCAACCCGACTCGGACGGCTCAAGGAACAAACCGTCCTGAGACACCCCTCCACTTGTAACGAATCAGCAACCCCGAATCAAGAGCAAACCCAATAAAATCAACGCTCACGCAGCATCGCAGTAGACCGATTGGCCGGATAACAGGCA
>JBGTCW010000146.1:0-2599 GCA_041748635.1 Ilumatobacteraceae bacterium
GTGGCCGAGCCGCGCCGAGCGCCGCAGCGTGAGCGAGGTCCTGGATCGCCTTGGCATCGACGCCTTCGCGAAGTGCCACATCCGCGAGCTCTCGGGCGGGCAGCAGCAGCGCATGTTCCTCGCCCGGGCACTGCTCGGCGACCCGCACCTCGTCGTGCTCGACGAGCCGACTTCGGGAATCGACGTCGCAACGCGCCATGAGATCCTCCACCTTCTCTCCGATCTCCACCACGACGGCCTCGCGATCGTCCTCACGACCCACGACCTCAACGGCATGGCCTCGCACCTTCCACACCTCGTTTGTGTGAACACCAGACTCGTGGCCGAAGGTGCACCGCACGACGTGCTCACGGCTGACGTGCTCGAGCGGACGTTCGGGGCCCGCCTCGAGATCCTCGAGCACGCCGGCATGCGCATCGTCGTGGACCACGTCGACCATCACCCGGTCGCAGCGGGTGCCGCGAAGGTGATCCCGTTGTCGCGCGGAGTCGGCTGACGTGGGCGAGCTGTTCGCTCCCTACCAGTTCGAGTTCTTCCGCAACGGGGTGGTCGTCGCCACCGTTGCCGGAGCGCTGTGCGGTCTCATCGGGGTCTATGTCGTTCTGCGCGGGATGAGCTACATCGGGCACGGGCTCTCCCACGCCATCTTCGGTGGGTTCGCGGCCAGCAGCCTGCTCGGTGTGAACATCGCTCTCGGTGCAGGAGCCTGGGGTGTGGCGTCGGCGCTCCTCATCAACCGCATCACCCGGCGTCGCCTCATCGGCGCGGATGCGGCGATCGGCGTGATCACCACCGCATCGTTCGCGCTCGGCCTCGCCCTGTTCGCGCTCTTCGGTCGCCGCGGGAGCAACTTCGACGCCGCTCTCTTCGGCAGCATTCTCGGCGTCGACCGCGCCGATGTGTTGATCGTCGTGGCTGTCAGCGTCGTGGCGAGCACCATCGTGGTCCTCAACTACCGCCAACTGTTGTTCACCACGTTCGATCCCGAGGTCGCCGAAGCATCAGGGGTGAACACGGCTCGGACCGAGACGATCTTGATGGTCGTGCTCTCGGCATCGATCCTGGCCACGATGCAGGTCCTCGGCGTCACGCTCATCGCGGCGTCGTTGATCATCCCTGCTGCCGTGGCACGCCTCCTCACCAACTCGTTCGCCCGAATCCTGCTCCTCGCCCCCGCCATCGGCGCCTGCACCGGGTTCGTCGGGATGAACGTCAGCTACCACCTCGACGTGCAGTCGGGACCGGCCATTGTGCTCGTCGGCGCGCTGCTGTTCGGCACGGCGTTCCTCGTGGCGGGGGCTCGGGCGCGTCAGACGCCTCGGACCCCGATCGTCGTCAGCTGATCAACCGCTGCCGCCGTCACATGTCGCGCAGATTCCCGACAACGCCACGTGGTGCGGATCGATGGCGAACCCGTACTCGCGATTGAGCTCTCCGGCCAACGCCTCGAAGTGGGCACCGGGAACCTCAGTCACCTGATCGCAGCGACGACACACGAGGTGGTGGTGCTGCTCGTCGGCCAGGTGGTACACGGTGGGCCCATGGCCCATGTGGACGTGAGTGACGATGCCGAGTTCGTCGAGGGTGTGCATCGTGCGGTAGATGGTGGAGGGTGCGATCTCGGGATGTGCGCGGTGCACCAACACCGTCAGCTCGTCAGCGGTCACGTGGTGCGGCGCTGCGAGCAGCAGCTCGATGATCACCCGTCGCGAGGCCGTCACCCGGCTCCCGCTGCGCCGCAGGTCCGCCGTGATCCGATCGAGTCGGTCGTGCTGGGATCGGACACGTCGGGCGTCGGTCATCGAGGCCCAGGTTATGTCTCGTCAGCTGATCCGCTCGCCGATGTACCAGGCGAGGTCCGTCTCGCCCACCCGAACGTCGGGGGGTAGGGTTCTAGAAACCCCTCTATGCAGCCGTCCGAGCCGCCGATCGACGCCGAGGTCCGTCACGGCCGGGGCGAGCGGTGTCCCCGGTGCGCAACGTCGGTGATCGATGGTGCCCGGTTCTGCAGTTCCTGCGGCGCCGAGGTCGGTCGGCAGGCGAACGGCGCCGGGCCACAGCGGCGACGGGTCACCGTGCTGTTCGCCGACCTGAGCGGCTTCACTGCGCTGACCGCACAGCACGAACCCGAAGACGTCCGCTCGCTCACCGACTCGTTCCTCGTCGTCGCACAGGAGGCCGTCGAGGCGTGGGGAGGGCGCGTCGATCAGTTCTTGGGTGACGGCGTGCTCGCGGTGTTCGGCGATCCGATCGCCCGCGAGGACGACGCCGAGCGCGCCGTCCGAGCCGCGATCGACATCTGCTCCGCGACGCACGGTCTCCGACTGCCCGGTGCCCGCGAGGGCGCTCGACAGACGTCGCACATCGGCGTCGCGACGGGCATGGCGGTCACCGCCGATGCGTCCAACATCTTGGGAGTCACGGCACCGATGGGAACGGTGGTGAACCTCGCAGCACGCCTGGAATCACTCGCCGACGCGGATGAGATCCTGGTGTGCAGCACCACGGCGGAACTCGTGCGGCGGGTCGTGACGACCGCGCCGCTCGGCGATCGTGTCGTGAAGGGGCTCGAGCAGCCCGTCGAGGTCCACCGGGTGGA
>JBGTCW010000147.1:0-3229 GCA_041748635.1 Ilumatobacteraceae bacterium
GCACCAACTGACGCGCAGCAACTGACCCTCGCCGCTGGAACCCTCGCCCCCGGATCGTTCACGTTGCAGTTCGGACGGACCACGCCGTCCGAAGTGCAACGCGAACGGGGTTGTGGGCTACGTCGCGGGGTCGTCGCCGAGCAGGAAGCGGGGGCCGGGACCTCGTTCGGCGGCGACATCCGCAGGGTTGTAGAGCGCGCAGGTGTCGAGGCTGAGACAGCCGCAACCGATGCAGCTGTCGAGTCGTTCCGACATGGCTTCGAGGAGAGCGATGCGTTCGTCGATGACCGGCCGCCACGATCTGGCGACCTTCGCCCAGTCGCGTCGAGTGGGCGTTCGTCCGCCCGGCGGCGAGTCGAGCGCAACCTTGATCTCGCTCAGGCTCAGCCCCACCCGCTGCGCGACCTTGATGAAGCCCACCCGTCGGAGCACGTCGGCGTGGTAGCGACGATGGCCGGCGGCTGTCCGTTCGCTGGAGATCAACCCGTCTGCCTCGTAGAACCGCAGCGCCGAGGTGGCAACCCCGGCCCGTTCGGCCACCTCGCCGACCGTGTAGGTCCGAGCCGATGTCCTCTTGACTTCAACCATTGTTGAAGTCTTACCGTGATCGGCGATGAGCGCAACCACCACTTCTCTCGCAACCACCACTTCTCTCGGGACCACGAGCACGAACTCCCGCGGCGACGGCAGCGTCGACACGGGCATCTCCGCCGCCGACCTGGCGATCGGCGACATGCGGATGGTCAAGGTCGACGGCCATCGGGTCTGCCTCGTGCGGACCGCCAGCGGCCTCCATGCGATCGACCACGCCTGCCCGCACGAGGGCTACGGCCTCACCCAGGGCGAACTGAACGGCGAGCAACTCACCTGTGCGTGGCACAACTGGAAGTTCCGGGTCAGCGACGGCGCCTGTGTCCAGGGTGAGGAGGCCGTCACGGTCCACACGGTGCAGGTGGCGGGCGACGGCGGCGTCCGCGTCACCGTCAACCGGCCCGACCCGGAGCGTCGACGACCCCAACTCATGGACAGCCTGCGCAGCGGGATCGACCGCAACTACACGGGTCAGGTCGCCCGCGATGTCGTGCGGCTCCTCCAGGCGAGTGCCAACCCTGGAGAGTTGGTCTGGGAGGCGATCGCCCACGGAGCGCCCCGAGCCGAGTTCGGATGGGGTCACTCGATTGCGTCGGCGACCGACTGTCTGGCGATGGTCGATCTGTACGAGGGTGACCAGCGGGCGCTCCCGATCGTGCAGGGGATCATGGGGATCGCCGAGAGCGAACGTCGCCGTCCGATCAACGCGCTGCCGTCGCCGGCTCCGGCGCACGAAGCCAGCCAGTCGGCATTCCGTGGGGCCGTCGAAGCCGAGCGAGTCGACGAGGCGCAATCGATGGTTCTGGGCGCGATTGAACGAGGCGATGGTGCCGACGATCTGCGACCGTGGTTCACCTCCGTGGCGTGCGACCATCACCTGTCGTACGGTCACGGAGCGATCTACGGCCAGAAGGCGTTCGAGCTGCTCGACATGATCGGTTGGGACCGAGCGGGAACCGTGCTGCCGCACCTCGTGCCGACGCTCGTGTACGGAACCCGTGAGGACAAGCTGCCGTACATGCGACCGTTCATGAAGGCGCTGGGGCAGCTCGACCTCGACGCCCTGGCGACTGCGTCGGAGGGTGTGGCGGGATGGTCGGACGACGGTCGGCTACTCGATGCCCTGCTCGGCGATCACCGCACGGCCCCCGTCGCGGCCACCGCAGCGGCGCTCTGCGACGGCGCAGGTGTCGATGGCGTGCTCGACGTGGTGGTGCACGCAGTGAGCGAACGGATGCTGCGCTACGAGACCGCAGGAGAGTTCGACTTCGCCGACGACTTCGGATGGCTCGACATCACACACGGCCTCACCTATGCGAACGCGGTGAGGTGGCACCATCGATCGGCGGTCGAACGGGGCTCGGGCACCACACCGGACCTTGTCCGGCTCGTGTTCTTCACGGCGTTCCTCGCGCACTGGACCGGTCGTCACGAGTGGCACACAACGGTCGGCGAGCGCGCCGAGATCGAGCCGCTCTCACCCGACCTCGACGACTACGCAACGGCGCTGCAGCGCCAGTCGCTGCTCGACGGGACCACGGCGTTCATCGTGCACGCCCACGCGGTCAAGACCAGCCGGGCGGCGTCGATCGAGGCGACCCGCAGCGGCTCGACGCTGCCACTCGACGCAACGGCCCGTTTTCTGGCCGCGCCGAAGCTGGAGCGGTTCGTCGCTGCGACGGTCGCTCGTTCGATCGACTTCCTGAACGGTCGGACCCAGCGCGACTGACGACCCGCACCACAACCACCCCGTTCGCGTTGCACTTCGGACGGACCGGGTCTTCCGAAGTGCAACGTGAACGTGGTGTGGGTGCGTGTGGGTGTGGGGGATGTTCGGTGGGGGTGTTCGGTGCGGGATGGTGGTGTGGGATCGGCGATGCTGTGGGGATGACGTACACCACCGAACGCCCCGTGTCGAGCAGCAATGACGTCGTCGAGGAGATCCGCAGCTGGCTCGAGGAGAACTGGGATCCCGACCTCACGGTGGCGCAGTGGTGGGAGAAGCTCGGGCTGGCCGGTTGGTCGGCCCCGACCTTGCCCGAGGGCGCCTACGGTCGAGGCCTGTCTCGTGGCGATGCCGTGCTCGTTGCGAACGAGATCTCCGAGTTCGGTGCGCTCGGTGCGCCGGGTGGACTCGGGCTACTGCTCGCTGCGCCGACGATCGCCACCCACGGCACACCCGAACAGATCGAGCGCTACGTCCGCAACATCGTCACCGGACAGGAGGCCTGGTGCCAGCTGTTCAGCGAGCCCGGGGCGGGATCCGACCTTGCGGGCCTGCAGGCGAAGGCGATGCTCGACGGCGACGAGTACATCGTCAACGGCCAGAAGGTGTGGACGTCGGGCGGCCACTACGCCGACCTCGGGATGCTGATCGCCCGCACGAACTCCGACGTGCCGAAGCATCAGGGCATCACGTACTTCGCGATCGACATGCATCAGGAGGGGGTCGACGTCAGGCCGCTCCGCGAACTGACCGGACGCGCACTGTTCAACGAAGTGTTCATGTCCGATGCCCGCGTGCCGGCCGATGCCGTGATCGGCGGACTCAACAACGGCTGGGCCGTGGCCAACACCACCCTCATGTACGAGCGCTCCGGCCTGGGCGCCGGCGGCGGCTCCGCGGCGGGCGGCATGG
>JBGTCW010000148.1:0-1615 GCA_041748635.1 Ilumatobacteraceae bacterium
CATCGAGCGTCGTCAGTCCGACGGCAACGGCCTCCTCGTCGACGGTGGAGCGTCGCGCTCCAACGTGTTCTCCGGCGACAGCTCCGAGTCGGTGCTCACCTTCAGCACGTTGCTGGATCGTTCGAGTCACAGCCACAACACAGCGAACTACTTCCTGTCCGACCCCTACGCAGTGAGTCGACTGCTGGTGCTCACGCTCGCCGACATGTTCCGTGAACTCACCGACCGGCGCCGCACGAGACGGCGCAGCATCGAACCGCGACTCCCCCGCCGCGGCGTGTACCCACTCGCCCGAGCTGCCACGACGACCATCCTGCGCGACATCACGATGTACACCCTGCTGAGCGACGTCTACCGCGGCGTGCCCGCCGCCTACGCCGATTTCGTCGGCTACGACGAGGTTGCGCACCACTCCGGCATCTCGGCGCCGACGGCGCTCGACACGCTGGGCCGACTCGACGACCAGTTGGCACGTCTCGAGGCCGCCATCGCCGAAGGCCCGCGTCCCTATCACGTGGTCGTACTGTCGGACCACGGTCAGACGCAGGGCGCCACGTTCCTCCAGCGCTACGGCATCACGCTCGAGCAACTCGTCGACCACCTGATCGACGCCGACATCGACATCTCGGTGCCGGTGATGTCGTCGGAGGGCTGGGGCAACCTCAACGCCGCGCTGACCGAGGCGATCCGCGACGAGGACAGCCGGATCGGCAAGCTGGTCCGCTCGGTCACGCGCAACCACGTCGTCGACGGTGACGTCGTGTACGGCCCCGCCTACGCTGACGAGCGGGCCGGAGCCGGTGAGGGGACCCGACCGGGCGACGCCGACGTGGTCGTGCTGGCTTCGGGCAACCTCGGCCTGATCACCTTCACCGCCATCGAAGGCCGTGGTGACATCGAGACGATCTCGCGCCTGCACCCAGGCCTGGTGAGGGGACTCGCCGAACACCCCGGCATCGGCTTCGTCATGGTCCGATCGCAGGAGTACGGCGCCATGATCATCGGTGCATCGGGTATCCGCTACCTGTCCGACGACCGCGTCGAGGGTGTCGATCCGCTGCTGCCGTTCGGTCCCAACGCCGCAGAGCACCTGCGGCGCACCGACTCGTTCACCAACGCGCCCGACATCCTGGTGAACAGTTTCTTCGATCCGCACGCCGACGAGGGCGCCGCCTTCGAGGAGCTGATCGGGTTCCACGGTGGCCTCGGCGGCGCACAGACCCAACCCTTCGTGCTGTATCCGTCGGTCTTCGACGAGCCGCCGCAACCGATCGTCGGCGCCGCTGCAGTCCATGAGCTGTTCAAGCGGTGGCGTGCTTCGACGCTGGATCCGAAGGCGCCGCGACCATGGTCGACGCCCGACAACTCTGCCCCGCTGACGAACCATCACGACGGGGCCACGACGTCGGTGGCGACCCCATGAAGGTCCGCTGGGTCGGCCACGCCACAACGCTCGTCGAGGTCGCCGGTCGACGGATCCTCACCGACCCGCTGCTCACACGGCGCGTCGCCCATCTGCGACGCCGATGTGCGCTGCCGTCTCCGGACGTCACCGACGTCGACACCGTCTTGCTCTCGCATTCGCACCTCGACCACCTCCACCTGCCATCGCTGC
>JBGTCW010000149.1:0-10997 GCA_041748635.1 Ilumatobacteraceae bacterium
CGCTTCGCCCGCACCGCGATCGAACTGAGCGTGCTCGTGATCGGCATTGCCCTCGGAGGAGCGATCGGTGTCGGTACCGCCGTGTTCGCGCTCGGGATCGGCCCGCTCGTGCAGTTCTTCCTACCCCGCCTGCAGATCAGCGAGCGGCAATCTCTTACTCATGGTGTCTGACACCATGAGTAACGGGTTCAGAGCGACGAGCCGCGGTGCGAGGCGCGACGTTGGAAGAAGTCACCGATCTGGTTGAGCGCCAGGACGGTGAACGTGAGGATCAGCGCCGGGTAGAGGATCTGGCCGAAGTTGACCTTGATGTCGCGCCGGGCCTGGTTGATCATGTTGCCCCACGTCGACTGCGGGAGCTGCACGCTCAGCCCGAGGAACGACAGTGCCCCCTCGACCACGATGACCGCAGCCGCCGCGACCATCGCGTACGCCAACAGAGTCGGCAGCACGTTCGGGATGATTTCGCGTCGCAGGATCGTCCACCGTTTGGTCCCGATCGCCTGGGCCGCGGTGATGAATTCACGGTTCGAGATCGCGAGGCTGTTCGCCCGCGATACTCGGGTGTAGGCCGGAATCGACAACAGCCCGATGACGAAACTGATGACGAACAGGCTTCGTACCTCGAAGATCGAGATCAGCGCCAGCAGCAGGACGAGTGCCGGGAACGCGAGCACGACGTCGAGCATCGCCATCAACCCGGTCTCGGTCTTGCCACGGATGAAACCAGCCAGCGACCCCAACAACCCGCCGATGATCACGCCGCACATCACCGAAACGACCGCGACGGTGACGCTGACGTACGACCCGTGGATTGCCCTGGAGAACGTGTCACGAGCGAGCGCATCGGTGCCGAGCGGATGCGACCATGACGGCCCCTCGAGCGGCGGTGTCGTACCGCGCTGACCCGTCGCCGGGTTGAATCCGTTGAGCTGCAGGTTCGGGTCGCCGAGCGGTAACGCACCGTTGAACACACGTATGTCGAGTTGCGCGTAGATGGAGCTGAACAGGATGAACAGCATCCACATGGTGCTCAACTTGACCAGGAACGGCATCTCCTTGAACACACCCCACACGCCCTTGCGCGGCGGCTTGACACCGGGTGGGGCAACGAACTCGTCGTCGGTGACGACCGGCGCGCCGGGCGCCACGATCATCGACTGGTGTGAGACTTCGATGTTCGATTCGGTGGTTGCCACGGGTCAGCTCCCTCAGCTTCGACGAATACGGGGATCGAGCACTGCGTAGAGCAGGTCGACCACGGTGTTGATGACGACGAACATCACTGCGATGAACACGGTGATGCCCTGCACGACGAGGATGTCGCGGCTGTTGATGGCGTTGATGAGCGAGAATCCGAGACCGGGGATGGCAAAGAGCGTCTCGATCACGACGGTGCCGCCGAGGAGTGCTCCGAAGGTGATCCCGACGATCGTCATCAGGCTGAGTGAACTCGGCCGCAACGCATGGCGGAACAGGATGTACCGGTCGCTCATCCCCTTCGCACGCGCCGAGAGGATGTAGTTCTCCTGCAAGGTGGCGATCATGTCCGATCGAACGAGGCGGGAGAAGACCGCCATCTGAGCGAGCGCCAGTGCAAGCACGGGCAGTATGGCGGTCTTCATGTTGTCGACGACGCCGTTGCTGAACCGGTTCCAGTTCGAGGCCGGCAACCAGTTGAGCTGGACCGCGAACAGCCAGATGAGAAAGATGCCGAAGATGAAATTCGGGATCGAGAGGGCGACCTGGACCGCGGCCGAACTCGCGGAGTCCTGCCACTTCGATTGTTTGTATGCCCCCATCACGCCGATGGGTATCGCGACCAGCACCGAGAGAAAAATCGACATGAACGCCAGTTGGAAGGTCACCGGCAGGCGTTGGCTGATCGTGTCGCGTACCGGCTGATCATTGATGTACGACTGGCCCAGATCGCCGGTCACGGCGTCGCCGAGCCAGCTGACGTATCGGACCAGCAGTGGGTCGTCGAGATTGAGGTCCTGGCGGATCTGGGCTTCGACTTCGGGATCGCGCACCGCGGTCCCGAGGATGCTGTCGACGGGATCTCCGGGGATGAGCGCAACCATCACGAAGGTCAAGAACGTGACCGCCAACAGCGTGGCGACCAATCGCAACAGAATGAACGCGATCGTCTTGATCATGATGAGTGTGCTCTCCCCGGAGTCCGTCGTCTACTGACTGATACCTAGCGCCGGGTCACTGCCCCGAGATGAACATCTCGGCGAAGTACGTCTGGGCGTCGGGAGTTCCTTCGCCCAGTGCGCCGCTCGGCAGCGTCCAGTTGTTGACGCCGCGGATGTTCTCCTCCGCAGCGATCAAGGTCGCCGTTCCACCCGAGTACCAGATTGGCGCCTGCTCGTTGATCCGAACGTTGATCTTCGAGTACAGCTCCTTGCGAACCTCAACGTCGTCGGTGGCGATTGCCTCGAGTGCCCAACCGTAGGCCTCCGGGTCGAACCAGTTCGGGAAGTTGGCCGGGTTCGTCGCCGGATCGGCGAGGAACGGGTTGAGGCTTGCACTTGGGTCGCCCTGGCCCGACCAACGCCAGCAATGCGCCTTGTGGACGTCGTTGAGGGCGTTGTTGATGTGGGTCGGCTGGTCGAACTGTGTCAACGACACGTTGACCTGTCCGGATCCACTCCACACCTGCTCGATGACCTGCATCGCCGCGATCAGCGTCGGGTCAGGAGGACACGACAATTCCACGTCGATCTTGTCACCAGGCGCCTTGCCGTCAGAACGAGCCGGGTCGTCGATGTACTCCTGCAGCAGCGCCTTGCCCGCTTCGAAGTCGAACACCGCATAGGCGTCCGCGGCTTCCTGGGTCCACCAGGGGCTGTCGGCCGAGAACCACTGCGAGTTCGGCAGCGAGATGCCGGTGCCACCAAGGGCTTCGATGACCGCGACCTGGTCGTTCATGTAGTTGAGGCCGCGACGTACGCGTACGTCGTCGTACGGGGCAATGGCGGTGTTGTACATGCCGCCACCGGTGCCGTTGCCCTGGAACTCGTAGAGCGCGATGCCCGACTCGGCGCGAGCGTCGCGGATCGTTCCTTGACGCAATGTCTGCATCGAGCTGACCGTGCCGGACACGAGCGCATCGAGGCGGGTGCCCTCGTCGGGGATCGGGCGGAAGGAGACCGAATCGAGGTACGGCAACTGATCACCGTTGGCGGCGGTGCGCCAGTAGTTCGGGTTGCGGACCACGATGGTCTCATTGTCGATGTCGCGACTATCGAGCGTGAACGGCCCGGTCCCGACCGGTGCGTTGGAGAAGCCACCCGGGTCTGCTGCCGCCGCGCCTGGCTCGAACACGAGGCCCAGAGCTGCATCGGCAAGGTTTGCCGGAAAGGCAGAGTTCGGCGCGGCGAGCGTGTAGGTGAAGGTGAGATCGTCGACGACGTCGACACTGGTGATTCCAGTTGACGCCACCAGACCGGACGAGATCGCTCCAGTCTGCTGAATCACGAATACGTCGGCCATCGTCTGCGCGGTCAGCGGCACCCCGTTGTGGAAGGCGATGTCCGGCCGCAATGTGAAGGTCCAGACGGTGAAGTCCTCGTTCGGCTCGAACGATTCTGCCAGGAAACCTTCGTAGACGCCGTCAGCAGTCTGCTCGGTGAGCGGGTCGTAAATGGTGCGCATCATGTTCACGCAGGGCGACGAACACGTGTCTTCCCATGGCCGCAGGCCGACTGACTCGGCTTCGAGACCCATCGACACCGTCCCGCCGTACACGGCGGTCTCGGTCTCGGCGACCACGGACGTGTCGACTTCTTCTTCGGCAGTGACCGCCTCGGTCGTGCCGGTCTCTTCTTCTTCTTCCACTTCTTCTTCCACTGCCTCAGTGTCGCCGGGTGCCGTGGTGGCATCCGAGGAACTGTCGTCATCGCTGCCGCAGGATGCCGCTACGAATGCGAACACCAGTGGAATCGCGAGCGCTGTGACTACTCGTCGCTGTCGCATGTTTCCCCCATCTCTTTCGTGGTTGTTGGTTCTCTTGATCGAGTCGGTCACGTTGCCGACATCACCAGGTGGTCGCCACCTCATGACGCCCCCTCTCGACCGATCGACTCGCCCGGATCGAGAACAACACTGGTTTAGCACACATGACCGATGTCACACAGTCGGGGCCGACACTGCCTCGCCGAGGGTCACCGACACGTCGCCGAGGGGCTCGACGAGCGGGTGGTGACAGGCCACGAAGTGGTCCTCGGCGACCTGCCGCATGAGTGGTTCTTCCTGGGCGCAGATCTCGGTGGCGAGCGGGCACCGGGTACGAAAGCGGCATCCGGACGGCGGCGAGATCGGGGAGGGCAACTCGCCTTCGATCACACGAACTGCGTTGACGTCGACGGTTGGGTCCGGTACCGGGCTGGAGCCCAGCAGTAATTCCGTGTATGGATGGGCCGGATGCGCGTACAACTCGTCGGCTTCGGAGATCTCGCACATCTTGCCCAGGTACATCACTGCGACGCGATCGCTGATGTTCTTGACCACGGCGAGATCGTGAGCGATGAACACCAGGGTCAATCCGTACTCGGTCTTCAAGTCGTCGAGCAGGTTGAGGATCTGCGCCTGGATGGAGACGTCGAGCGCCGACACCGGTTCGTCGCAGATGATCAGCTCGGGCCCGGTCACGAGGGCCCGAGCGATCGAGATGCGCTGGCACTGGCCGCCGGAGAACTCGTGTGGACGCTTGTAGCGCGCCGGGCCCGGATCGATGCCGACCTGGTCGAGGATCCGGGCCACGATGTTCCACTGTTCGTCCTTGTCCTTCGGACCCCACACGTTGAGCGGTTCAGCGACCACCTCGCCGACGATGCGTCGTGGGTTGAGCGACGAGATCGGATCCTGGAAGATCATCTGCAAACGGGTGCGACGTGTGCGCATCTCCTTAGGGTCGAGGGCCGCGAGGTCTTCGCCGTTGAGCACGACCGAGCCACTCGTCGGGCGCGGCAATTGCAGCACCGCCTTGCCGGTCGTCGACTTTCCGCAACCGGACTCACCCACGAGGCCGAGGGTCTCACCCTTGGCCACGTCGAAGCTGATACCACTGACCGCCTTGACACTCTTGCCGCGGCCAGCGGGGAACTCGACGACGAGATCGGTGACCTGCAACATCACCTCGTCGGCGGGACGCAGGTGTGCCGTGCCGGATCCGGCCATCAGGCGCTCACTTCCTCGGTCGCGCGAAGTTTTCCGACCGCCGCCAGTGCAGGCGGATGCTCCGCCGCAACGTTTGCCTCGAACGCCGCTTCACCCTCGGGTGTGCCGACGGGAAAGTGACATGCGAAGACGTGCTCGGGCGAATCGATCGAACGCAACTCGGGCTCGTCGGTACGGCAGAGATCCTGCGCATAGGCGCATCGCGGGGCGAACTTGCAGCCCGGGGGCGGGTCGATCAGATTGGGTGGCCTGCCGGGGATTGCGTTGAGACGAGTGTGCTTCGGCTGGGTGATCTTCGGGATCGACCACAACAGTCCCTGCGTGTAGGGGTGACGCACCTGCGCGAACAATTCCGCGGTCGGCGCCTTCTCGACGGCCTTGCCCGCGTACATCACCATGATCTCGTCGGTGCGACCGGCGACCACGCCGAGGTCGTGAGTGACCAGGATCATCGCCATGGCGCGATCGCGCTGCTGCTCGGCGAGCAGGTTCAGGATCTGGTGCTGCACCGTCACATCCAGCGCCGTCGTTGGCTCGTCGGCGAAGAGCATCCGCGGACCACAGGCGAGTGCGATCGCGATGCAGACCCGTTGACGCATACCGCCGGACATCTGATGCGGATAGTTGTCGAGACGCTTCTCGGCCTCGGGGATGTGGACCGACTTGAGCAGCGCGATCGCGACGTCCTCGCTCTCCTTCCTGCCCATGTCGAGGTGGTAGCGAACGTGTTCGGTGAGCTGGCGCCCGATGGTGACCACCGGGTTGAGCGACGTCATCGGATCCTGGAAGACCATCGCCATCTCGGCGCCCCACAGCGCCTTCTTCTGCTTGTTCGACTTGCCGATCAGTTGCTCACCGGCGTACATGACCGATCCGGTGGTGGTCGCGTTGGAGGTCGTATTGAGACCCATGATCGACCGCGACAGGACCGTCTTGCCAGAACCCGATTCGCCGACGACACCGAGCGTGCGGCCACGAGCCAGCGAGAACGACACACCGTCGACCGCCCGAACCGACCCCGCCGCAACGGTGAAATGCGTCTTGAGGTCATCGACCACCAGCAGCGACTGGCCGTCATCGACGTGCCGTGCGGGCGCCCTGCCGACGCGGATCTCGTTCTCCATGCTTCCCCTTTTCGTCGCCGATACCACGCTGTGGCGGTCGTCACACTAGGCGCAGGGGCCCAGCAAGTTCGAACTCTCCGGCACGGCCGGCGAGGGAAGCGCCAGCGACGAGCCGGAGTCGGGCCGACCGATGCCCGGCACCGATGACGTGCCGTGAGGCCCGACAATCAGTTCAGTAGCGGTAGTTCTCGGGCTTGAAGGGGCCGGACGGGTCGAGGTCGAGGTACTCGGCCTGCTCATCGGTGAGCTTGGTCAGCTTCACGCCGAGCGCGTCGAGGTGCAGCCGCGCCACCTTCTCGTCGAGGTGCTTCGGGAGCACGTACACGCCGAGTGGGTAGCTGTCGGTGTTGTTCCACAACTCCATCTGGGCGATCACCTGGTTGGTGAACGAGCACGACATCACGAAGCTCGGGTGGCCAGTGGCACAGCCGAGGTTCACGAGGCGACCCTCGGCGAGGATGATGACCTGGTGGCCGTCGTCGAAGCGCCACACGTCGGTGCCGGGCTTGAGCTCGTCACGAGTTGCGCCCGAACGGGCGAGGCCGGCCATGTCGATCTCGTTGTCGAAGTGGCCGATGTTGCACACGATCGCGTTGTGCTTCATCTGACGCATGTGGTCGGCGGTGATGATGTCGGCGTTGCCCGTTGCCGACACGAAGATGTCGGCGGTGTCGACGACGTCCTCGATCGGGAGGACCTGGATGCCCTCCATCGCCGCCTGCAGCGCATTGATCGGGTCGATCTCGGTGACGATCACGCGAGCTCCCTGACCCTGCAGCGACTGCACGCAGCCCTTGCCGACGTCGCCGTAGCCGCACACGACCGCGGTCTTGCCGCCGATCATCACGTCGGTGGCCCGCGAGATGGAGTCGACGAGCGAATGGCGACAGCCGTACAGGTTGTCGAACTTCGACTTGGTGACCGAGTCGTTGACGTTGATCGCCGGGAACAGCAGCTCGCCGTCGGTCATCATCTTGTAGAGCCGCTTGACCCCCGTGGTGGTCTCCTCGGTGACACCCTTGATGTGCGCCGCCATGCGGGTCCACTTGCCGGGATCGGACTTCAGCGTGCGCTGCAGGAGACCGAGGACGATCGCCAGCTCGGGGTTCGACGCCGACGTCGGGTCGGGAACCTCACCGGTCTTCTCGTACTCGACACCCTTGTGCAGCAGCATCGTGGCGTCGCCGCCGTCGTCGAGGATCATGTTCGGGCCGTCGTACTTCGTGCCGTCTGCCGCGTCGGGCCACGTCATCATCTGGTCGGTGCACCACCAGTACTCCTCGAGTGTCTCGCCCTTCCAGGCGAACACGGGCACGCCCTGCGGGTCCTCGGCGGTGCCGTTCGGGCCGACGACGACGGCTGCGGCAGCGTGGTCCTGGGTGGAGAAGATGTTGCAGCTCGCCCAGCGCACCTCGGCGCCCAGTTCGGTGAGTGTCTCGATGAGCACGGCGGTCTGGATCGTCATGTGCAGCGAGCCGGAGATGCGGGCGCCGGCCAGCGGCTTGGACTCGCCGTACTCCTTGCGCAGCGCCATCAGGCCGGGCATCTCGTGCTCGGCGAGGATCATCTCCTTGCGGCCGAACGGGGCCATGGAGAGATCGGCGACGCGGAAGTCCTTGCGGGACGCGACGGTGGTCGTGGTCGAGGTGTCGGACATGGGAAAGCCTCCGTGGTTCGTGGGAACCGGGCAGGGGCCTTCAGGCACCGGTCGAATCAGCCCGGCGATTCGGTGCTGTCAGCCTATCGACATCGGTGCCGCCAGCGGTAGCGATGTCGGGTGCCGACCGGCGTCGGGCGACTCAGTCCTTCAGGACCACGGCGTACACGTCGAACAGGTAGTGGATCGAACCGTCGAAGTTGTACGCCGCGATCGAGTACGGGTCGTCGCCGACGGTGCCGTAGCTCAACAGGGACATGTTGGGCACGGAGCGGCCCGGCGTGACGTTGATGTTCGAGCTGTTCGGCACGGCGCCGTTGCCCGGATACAGCGTCATGAACGTGGTCACCGGCTGACCCGGAAGCACCGGCTGCAGACCGGTGCCGGTGAGGTTGCCCAGCACCGCCGACTGCGGACCGATGGGTGCGCCGTCCAGCAGCACCGACTCGGCGAACGCCTTGAAGCTCCAGTCCTCCTTGGTGGCCGCCCCCAGCGGGGCGGCGCCGAAGGCCTGCTGACGCGTGTCGAACACGCGGAACGGTGCGTCGAGCGGGATCACGCGGCCGTCGCGGGTGGTGTCGGCGGCGCCACTCTCGAGGTAGCCGAGGATGTCGACGATGACGTGGGTGGAACCCGAGCGGTTGAAGATACGGATCGCGCCGTCGGCGCCGACGGGCACGATGGCCATGTTGGCCTTGATCTGTCCGGGACCGACGTTGGTGACCGATGTCGTGGGCTCGACATTCTGCGCGGTGTCGTTCGGCGTGACCGCGAGGAAGTTGGGCACGCTGCCGGGCTGGTTGTTGGCGGCGGTGACGTTGACCATCACCCCCGTCACGTTGGCGGCGTTCGGCACCACGCCATTTGCTCCACGGATCGGCAACGTGAGCTGGTCGAACGTACCGAGCGTGCCGCCGCGCCAGGACGGGGGAGTCGGCGCCGAGCGTGTGTCGAGGGCGCGCGACGGCGCGATCGGCACGAATCGGGCGCCCGAGTCCGCGGTGTCTACGTACTGCGAGGTGGAGATCCAGCCGAACACGTCGATGAGCACGTGGGCGGCACCGTTGCCGTTCGGGGTGACCAGCGAGATCGTGGATCGACCGCCGTCACCGATGCCGAGCACGGCGAGGTTGGGAACTGCCTCGACGCGACCGAAGTTGACGAGCGACGACTCGCCGGGGGCGGCGCCGGCCGGGTAGATCGAGAGGAAGCCGTCGAGGGAGGAACCCACGACGGTCACGTTGGCGACGACGGCCAGCACTGTGGCGGCGTCGGTGGGGATCCCGCCCTGGCCCAGGATGCCCACGTCGAACGTGCTCCCTTGCGGGCTCGTCGACTTGGTGCCGGGCGCCGGGTCGTTGATGCCGGTGCGTGAATCGAAGATCCGGGTCGGGGTCAACGGGTGGTATTCACCGCCGGCACCGAGCGAGACCTGCGCGGACACCGGCGCAGCGGGCGACGAGGACGCAGCGACGGCGAGCGACGAAACGCCAACGAGCGCGGCGACGGCGAGCCGTCGAATCGAGCGATGTGCGTTCATCCCGACAACCGTACCTGTCCGATCCGGTGCCGATGCGGCACGGCTCCGATTGGCACCGGCGGTGGTCAGTCGCCGCTCGAGTCGGATTCGAACGTCGGTGACAGGGCCTGCTCGGCGACGACCCCCATCAACCGCTCGTGCTCGGCCTCGTCGACGGTCGTCGACTCGGGGATCAGCATCACCGGGATGTCGTCTCGGATGTCGTAACGCCGTTGCAGGCGCGGGTTGTACAGCAGCGATTCGGATTCGATGTAGTACAGCGGGCCCTTGTCCTCGGGGCAGGCGAGGATCTCGAGCAGGGCGGGCGACAGGGACATGGGTCGTTCTCCGGGTTCGTTTCAGCTGGTGATCTGGGCGAGCAGGGTGCCGACGGCATCGTCGCACGAGGCGCGATCGGCCGCTTCGAGATTGAGACGGAGGAGCGGTTCGGTGTTGGACGGCCGCAGGTTGAACCACCAGGTGCCGCAGTCGACCGTGAGCCCGTCGAGGCGGTCCTGGTCACAGTCGGCGTACTGCTCACTGATGCGTTCGATCACCGCGACGGCATCGTCGACCTGGGTGTTGATCTCGCCGCTCGCGGCGTACCGTTCGTAGGGCTGGCGGACGGCCGACAACGTCGTGTCGGACCGCCCGACTTCGGCCATCACGATGAGCGAGGCGATCAGACCGCTGTCCGCGTTGAAGTTGCGGGCGAAGTAGTAGTGCGCCGAGTGCTCTCCGCCGAACAGCGCACCGGTCTCGGCCATGATCTGCTTGATGAACGAGTGACCGACCTTGGTCCGCATCGGGGTGCCCCCCAGTTCCCGGACCACTTCCGGCACCGTCCTGGAACAGATCAGGTTGTGCAGGATCGTCGCACCGGGGTGCTGGCGCAACGTCGCCGCTGCCAGGATCGCCGTGGTCGTCGAGCCGCTGAGGCCCGCACCGGTCTCGTCGACCACGAACACCCGGTCGGCGTCACCGTCGAAGGCGAGCCCGAGGTCGAACCCCCCGGTGACCACGCGGGCGCGGAGGTCGCGCTGGTTGGCGGGTTGCAGCGGATCGGCCGGATGGTTCGGGAACGTGCCGTCGAGTTCACCGAACATGACCTCGAGCTCGACCCCGTCGAGGCGCTCGAACACTGCCGGGACGACGAGCCCGCCCATCCCGTTCGCGGTGTCCGCGACCACCTTCATCGATCCGATCTCGGCGGGATCGACGAAGCTGATGACGTGATCGGCGAAGGCGGCGAGCAGCTCCTTCTCCGTGCGTGTTCCGCACGTGGCGGCCTGGCGCGGACCGTGTCCGTCGAGCACCTGTTGGGCCACGGCCTGCACGTCGACGAGCCCGGTGTCGACGCCGATCGGGCGAGCCCCCGACAGGCACAGCTTCACGCCGTTGTAGCCGGCCGGGTTGTGCGACGCGGTGAACATGGCACCCGGCACATCGAACACACCCGACGCGTAGTACATCAGGTCGGTCGACGCGAGACCGATGTCGACCACGTCGA
>JBGTCW010000150.1:0-3007 GCA_041748635.1 Ilumatobacteraceae bacterium
CGTGGGTGTCGTGTTCGCTGGCGGTGAGGACGAGTTGTCCGCTCGCTTCGAGTTCGTCGATGGCCTCGACGATCCTGCCGCTCCGCACGAGGTCGGCACGTCGCCGTTCGCCCGGGTCGGTGAGCCGGCGCACCGTC
Organism: Ilumatobacteraceae bacterium; assembly: GCA_041748635.1. Classification (GTDB taxonomy): domain Bacteria; phylum Actinomycetota; class Acidimicrobiia; order Acidimicrobiales; family Ilumatobacteraceae; genus Sva-07. Next base: position 138 of record JBGTCW010000150.1, read on the forward strand.
GACAACTCGGGGGTGCGGGCAGCGAAGCTGTCGACCAGTTCAGCGAACGTGCCACCTGCCGGAACCGATCCGTGTTGGGCGGTGTCGCCAATCAGCCGCAACGTGGCTCCGGTCTCGACGGCGAGGTCGCACAGGCGCAGCAGGTCACGGTCGCCAAGCGTCGAGGCTTCGTCGACGATCAAGACCGTGCGCGAATCGAGGACACGGATGCCGGCGTCGGAACGCGCCAGAAGCATCGCCACCGTCTCGGACTCGATACCGGCATCGCCGGCGAGCTGGCGCGCCGCCTCGCCCTTCACTGCAGCCCCGAGCACCCGATACCCGCCCGCGGTCCACGCGTCTGCGGCGGCTTGCATCGTGGTGGTCTTGCCGGTGCCGGCACGACCGACGGCGCATTGCACACGATCACCGCTGGTCAGCCATGCCCGCACGAGGTCTGCCTGCTCGACGCTGAGCCGATCGGCCGACACGATCGTGTCCTCCACGATCTCCGGGTCGACCGAGCCACACCCGTCCCCGATGCCCGTCTCGACCGTCGACACGATGCGCTGCTGGCACTCCAGGAGTTCGATCGTGGCGAACGTCGGCTCGGCCTGTCCGTCGGCGATCACTGAGCCGTCACGGCGGCGGATCAGGCTCGCCTGGTCGATCTCCACCACGAGACTCGACGCACAGAACCGGGAGGTCAGCCGCTCGACTTCCTCGGGTGGAACGAGAATCTTGACCGGTGCGTCGTCCTCGACGATCGACCAGTCGGTGATCGCTCTCATCACATCGCCACGATCGAACGTGTTCGCCGTCGCGCACACCCCGGTGTCCGGGTCGACCAGATCGTCGAACAACTGCTCCACCATCCGGTCGGGAAGATGCATGAACGGACGCGCACGATCGGCCCGATCGAAGCACGACCCGACATCGAGTCCCACACGATCAGCCCTGCTCAGCCACTTTTTTCGAAGCGCGATCGGGTCGACCGCCCGCTTGTCCGCGCGCGTCGAGAGCGCGACCGTGTCTTCGTGATGATGTGAGATCCGCCGACCCAACCGCTCCTCGAGCGCTTGGCGGACTTCGTCCATCTCGGCGCGACGCTGTGAGAACTCTCGGATGCCCGCCTCATCAACCCCGGCAACCTCCCATACGCCGTCGGGTCGCTGCCACCAACCAAGACCCAGGTCCCGGGTCTCCCAACGAATTGCCGCGGTCGCGAGCGCTGCTGCCGCGGGAGCGTGGCGATACAGCCCACGGGCATCGAGCGTTCGAACCCCACCTTCGTCGTCGACGATCGCGTTGGCCACGACGTTGTGGACATGCGGGTGCGGGTCGAAAGCGCGACTGGTGCCGTGCAGGTAACTCGCCACGAGTAGACCCTCGGAGTTGACCACCGCACCTTTGCGGCGGGCAACCGACGCGTGGCGGTCTAGATATGAGATGGCGATGTCGTTGGCCGACGCCAGCGCTTCCACGAGCCGGTCCTGACGCTGACCGGTCGAGAGCATCGTGACGATCCCGATCGACTTCTCCACGGTCAAGGTGACATCGAAGCCCACCCGTGCGACCGGCACCTTTCGACGTTCCGCGAAGTCGGCCACGTCCGCCCGGCGGACGAGATAGCCGCCGTCGTCCGATCGGACGCTCGGGATGCTGGCGCCCAGCCCGCTCGTCTCGAGACGTTCACCGCGGGCGCAGAGTCGCCGTACGTATTGAGGCGACACATGCAGCACACGGGCGACATCGGTGGTGGTGAGTAGCTCCTCCGCGCCGCCACCCGATCGCACCTGGTCAGCGCTTGTGGGCAGCGACGCCAAGGCCAGATGTCGTGTGATCTCGACATCGGGAACGAGCGTCGTGCCGTGCACCGAGACCGAGCCGATCCAGCCGGCGTCGTCAGCGAGCTGCGGCCCATCACCGACGCCCGTTTCGACCAGTTGCTTGATCTCCGACAACCGCAAGCCGAGCAGCCGGGCCGTGTCGCCGACGGTGTACATCGGCTCATCGTGCTCGTCGAAGCGTGCCGCCGTGCCCACCGCAAGATGACCGCGCTGGGATGAGCCTTGGGCGGTGACCAGACGCTCGCCTGTTGCGGGATGACGGCCCTCCAGCACCCGTTGGAACGCATCACGATCCACCGCCCCATCAAGCTTGCGATAGGCGGCACCCGCCCCAATCCAACGACCGGGACCCTCAATTGAATCGGCGTAGTACCGCACTACGCCGTCACCCTCTGGCGGAGTTCGGAGCAGTGATGAACCAGGGTCGCCACGACCGCCTTCGAGATAGTCGACGACCGACTTGGCCACGGCGCTCACAGTCGTCGACTGTGCGCCGAGCGGAGTGACTGTCAGGCGCACGATCGCGCACGATCTGGCCGGCCCGACCCGTCAGCTGAGACAACGGCACATGACCTGTCGAGTAGGTCGCCCGACCGCACGCGAAACGCACCGCAGGTTTCCCGAAGGGAAACCTGCAAGGGTGTATGCCCTCCCAACGCCCGCGCGCACGACCCCCCTGACCCGACCTCCGACGAGACAAGACCTGGCCAGGCAGCCCGCCCCGGACGACGCCCGGACCTCACACCACCCGCCTTCACAAGGCCCGCCTCTGCACCGGAGCCACCCGAGGAACCGACAACCGACTGACCGCCGCCTGAGGACCCGAAACCGCCCGCACCGCACGCGGCGCTTCCGACTGCTCGACCAGGCGCTCATGCACCGCCCGACCAGCCTCGCTCAGGCGAAACAGCCGGGCCCCCCGGACCGACGGCGCGAAGCCCGACACCCCGACGATCATCTGCTCTCGGGCGAAGTACACGACCTCGAACCGGTTCAATCGCTCCAGCGCCTTCACGGCGATGCTCGGCTGTACACCGAGGC
>JBGTCW010000151.1:0-2556 GCA_041748635.1 Ilumatobacteraceae bacterium
GAACTCGTGATCGTCTCGCTCGGCGTCGACACGTTCCACAACGACCCGATCTCGGATCTGGCCGTCACCACTGACGGATTCCGCGAGCAGGGCGAGCTGGTCGCCCAACTCGCCCTGCCCACGGTCGTACTCCAAGAAGGCGGCTACGACGTGGCCGCCATCGGCGACAACGTCCGTGCCTTCCTCCTCGGGATTACATCGCGGGTCTGACCCCTGATGTAATCGTTACATCAGGGGTCAGACCCGCGATGTAATGGAGCTCGCTCAGAGCAGGCCCTTCGACTCCAGCCATTCGGTGGCGACCTCGTCGGACTCGCGGAACTCGATGTCGGTCTCGGTGTTCCAGGCGAGCAGGTCGTCGGTGGTGATCATCGCGCTGAGCTCGTTGATGTCGGCGGCCAACTGATCGCCGTAGGCATCGAGTAGCTCGGTGGAAATGATCGGTGCGATGTTCTGCGCGGGGAACAGGCCCTGGTCGTCGTCGAGCACCTTGAAGCCCTGCTCCGTGATCTGCGGCGCCGTCGTGTTCCAGATCACGGCGTCGACCTCGTTGCTCGCCAGCGCTTGACCCAGGAGCGGGCCGAACTCGAGGGTGACGAAGGCGGAGAAGGTGATCCCGTAGGTCGCCGGATCCTCCAAACCGATCAGGCACTGCGGGCGTTCCGGACACTGCGCCGAGGCGCCGAGCACATAGTCGAGCCCTGCGACGTCGGAGATGGTGGCCGCCTCGGAGTCTCCGCGGACCACGAAGGCGTCGCCGTCGACAGCGGGCGAGTAGTCGAGCAGCGTGGCGCCGATTGCGTTGAGCGGCTCGGAGATGATGCCCACGATCTCGTCGGCGTCAGCTGTCGCAGCCGCATCGGGCGCCAACGCCGACTGGGTGCCGCCGATGTAGTCGACGATCAGGTTGAAGTCGCCGTTCTCGAGGCCGTCGAGAGCTTCGGTGCGGAATCCCGCCGGCGTCAGGATCTCGACGGTGTAGCCCTTGGCCTCGAGGTACTGGCCGTAGACCTCGGCGATGGTGATCGCCTCACTGAAGTCCTGACCGCGAACCTGGATCGGTGGTCCGTCCTGGACCTCCGCGGTGTCGTCGTCGCTCCCGCACGCCGCAGCGACGAGGCCGAGGACGGCGAGGGGCGCCAGCAGGCGGACCGCACGGCGACGAGTGGTGAAGGTGGTCATGGTCATGTGTCTCCTTGTTGTCGAGCGAGTCGGCGAACGCCATTCGGCAGCACGAGTCTTTCCAGCGCCACGAATGTCAACCCCGTGAGGGCGGCGAGCCCACCGATGAGGACGATCCCACCGATGACGAGCGTGTTGTTGTTCTGCCCGAACCCATCTCGAACATATCGCCCGAGACCGTCACCTCCGAGGAACGCACGGATTGGTTCGGTTGCGACCACCTGGATCGCGGCGACCCGGACGCCCGCGAAGATCAGCGACGAGGCCAGCGTCAGCTCGACCTTGGTGAGGATCGACGGCTCGCTGTACCCCAACGCTCGGGCGGCGTCGACGGGGCCGTCGGGCAGTTGCCGAATCGCGGTGTAGGTGTTGAGGTAGATCGGAACCAGCGCGAGCAACAGCAGCGCGATGAAGATCGGCCACGGCTCGAACCCCCAGCCGCGTTCCAACGACCAGGGCACCAGCAACGCGGCGATCGCGAACGTCGGGATCGCGCGGCTGATGCTGACGAGCCACGTGCTCGACACCTCGGCCCGACGCAGATGGGCGAGGATCGAGGCGATGGGCACCGAGACCACGACGGCCACGACGGTCACCGCGGTGCACAGCACGACGGTGTCGAGCAGCGATGCCAGGATCCCCGTGGCGCCGGTCCAGGTGTCGGCATCGAAGAACCACTCGAAGAAGCCGATGTCACGCGGGACTGCTGTCTGCGTCGGGTGCCCGCCGCTGCTCATCGATGTCATGAGCGCGCCGCCTTGCGACGTCGTTGCCACGGTGACAGCCACAGCCCGATGACCAGGATGACGGCGTCGAGCACCAAGGCGACGATGATCGACAGCGACGCCCCCACCGTCATCGGGGTCCAGAACGCCCGCCGCAAGCCGCTGAAGATCAGTCGACCGAGGCCGCCCTGTCCGATGATCGCCGCCACCGTGACGAGTCCGACGGTCGACACCGCGGCGATGCGAATCCCGGTGACGATGTACGGAAGGGCGAGCGGAAAGTCGACGGTGCGAACACGACGGACCCGGCTCATGCCCAGGCCGTCGGCCGCGTCACGCACCGATGGTGGAACCGCCTGGAAACCAGCGACGATGTTGGTCACGAGGATCAGCAACGTGTAGCCGGCGAGCGGCAGCACCGCCGTCCATCTCGACAGGTTCCCGAACACGGGCGCCAGGAGGGCGAACAGCGCGACACTCGGCAACGTGTAGATGAGGCTCGTCGTCGCAGTGATCGGTGTCATCGTCCAGCGATAGCGGAGAGCGATCGCCGCGAGGATCGCCGACACCACCAGCCCCAACGCCATCGCCAGCATCGTCAGGATGAGGTGCTCGACGATCGCGTCGGCGATCTGGTCCCACTCGTCGA
>JBGTCW010000152.1:0-7812 GCA_041748635.1 Ilumatobacteraceae bacterium
GAGCATCTGGTTCAACGTCTGCTCACGCTCGTCGTGACCGCCTCCGGGGCCGGCGCCACGCTTGCGGGCGATCGTGTCGATCTCGTCGATGAAGATGATCGCCTTCCCCATGCGCTTGGCCTGCTGGAAGAGGTCGCGGACACGAGATGCGCCGACACCGACGAACATCTCCATGAAGTCCGAACCGGTGACCGACAGGAAGCCGACGCCGGCCTCACCGGCAACCGCTCGAGCGAAGAGGGTCTTGCCGGTACCGGGAGGACCGACGAGCAGAATTCCCTTCGGCACCCGGGCGCCGATCTCGCGGAACCGTTCGGGCATGCGAAGGAAGTCGACCACCTCGGTGATCTCCTGCTTGACCCCGGTGTAGCCGGCGATGTCGTCGAAGGTAGTCGAGGGTCGGTCGGCGTCGTACGCCTTGGCCTTGCTCTTGCCGATCGACATGACGCCGCCCATCTGGCCCTGGGCGCGGCGCTGCATCCACACGAAGAACCCGATGATCAGCATGACCGGTAGGAAGATCGACAAGATGCCGAGCAGCCAGTTGTTGCTCGGGGCGACGAAGGTGAACGCAACATCGTTCTCGATCATCAGTTCCTGATCGGCGTCGGACACACCCGTGTCGGCCCTGCCGGTCGTGGTGTACTGGTCGCCGTTGGTGAACTCGCCGCTGATCTTTCCGGAGCCGGTGTTGATCTCGGCCGTGGCGATGTCGCCCTCGATCATCTGGGTGCGCCACTCGGAGTACTCGAGGGACTCGCCGCTGTCGCTCGGCCACAGGCTCGGCACGAGGAACGCCGCAGCGAGGACGCCGACCAGTAACCAGATGGTCCAGCGCGGCCAGCTGCCCGGTCCGCGACCCGACGACGGGCTGCCGTCGGCGTTGAGCTTGTTCGCCGGGCGGTCGTCGTTGCGTCGATCGGGACCATCGTCGGCGCGCTTGCGGCCGCGACCCGGCGGCGGAGGCGGCGGGGGAGGCGGCAAGTTGTTCATGCAACCATGCTACGCACCTTCCTGCTCGATGCCAGGTCGTGCCACCGATGCCAGCGGACCATCCGCCACTCGGCCTGTGCGTGCGATCTAGCGTTGGAGAATGCATCGTGTCGAACGGGCCTCGGTCGGTGTCCGCCAGTGCACCCGCACCGGATGCGCTGAGCGGGCAGCAGTCACGCTGACGTACCACTACGGACGTTCGCAGGTGTGGCTCGACGAGCTGTCGTCCGAGCGCGATCCGCATGCGTACGACCTGTGCGAGCGCCACGCCGCGCGCCTCTCAGTCCCGGCAGGCTGGTATCTCGACGATCGCCGGTTCAGCGAGCACACCCTGATCGCCGTGTGACCGACGCACACCGGTCTGCGATGAGCGAAACCGGCGTATGTGGTGGTTTGGCTCACTGGTGAGGTCCAGTTCGCATCTGCGATGAGCGAAACCGGCGTATCTGGAGGGTTGGCTCATCGCTCGGGTGGTGATGGTCGGTAGCTTCGAGGGTCGTGGCCGGTTCCGCGGGCGATCACGCCCGACTCGAGTATGGGTACTCCGGTGGGTTCCTGCCATCCGCTGCCCCTCGACCGATCGACGCCTCGACGGCGGTGTTCGTGTTCGTCGGCACCTGGGTGATCGCTCAGGTGGTGTCATCGCTGATCTTTGTCGCGCTGGCCGACGGCAAGGCGGCCGACCAGGTGTCGTTCTCCGTGATGGCGCTCGCGTTGAGCGGTGCATGGGCGTCGTACCTGGTGGGGATGTGGATCGCGTCGCAACGGGCTGGCTCTGCCAGCTTCGTTGCGGACTACGGTCTGAGGTTCCGTTGGGTCGATCTGCTCGGTCTGGCGGTCGGCGCCGGGGCCCAACTGATCGTGATCCGCGTGGTGTATCTCCCGCTCGAGGCGCTCTGGCCGGGGACGTTCAGTGAGGACCGCCTCACCGAGAACGCCCAGGACCTGGTCGACCGAGCGGGGGGAGCCTCGACGGTGTTGCTCGTAGCGGTGGTGGTGATCGGCGCCCCGCTCGTCGAGGAGTTGTTCTATCGCGGGCTGCTGCAGCGCTCCCTCGCCGATCGTTTCAACGAGCGCGCCGTGCTGGTAGTGGTGGCCGCGATCTTCGCCGGCGTGCACTTCCGGCCCGTCGAGATTCCCGGGCTGTTCGTGTTCGGGTTGATCCTCGGTTGGGCAGCCATGCGCGCTCGGCGCCTCGGTCCGGCGATCACCATCCACGTCGGGTTCAATCTCACCGGCATGCTGCTCGTGCTGTGACGACCGCCGACCATCTCGCTTTGCCATGATGGTCATCCTGATGTCGAGCACCGGGCACCATCGATGAGCGACGAGACGCGCGAAGCGCCGCGGGGCGACGTGCCCGGCGGAGAAGAATTCGGTGACTGGTTCGATCGCGAGTTCGAACACACCGTCGACGTCGATTCCGTAACCGATGCCGACGAAGAGGCTGGTGTTGCTCAGCTCGACGACACCGAGGCGGCGCCCACGCGTGTGCAGCAGGCCGTCGCACGCGTGCTGCGACGCCCGATCGCCTGGTGGCAGCGGCCGTGGAGCACCGAACGGATCGTGCGGGTACTCCTCACCGCCGCCGTCCTCGTGACCACCACCGTCGTGATGATGATGGTGGTGCATCTGAATCCGTTGTCGCCCAGCCGTGACCTCGTCTTCGATGACACCACCCCGACCGGCGGTGACATGGGTGCGCACGTGTGGGCGCCGGCGTTCCTGCGAGACAACTTCCTCGGCAACTTCCAGCTCTCCGGGTGGAGCATGGACTGGTACGGCGGGCTCCCGCTCTATCGCTTCTACATGGTGATTCCGGCGCTCGCGATCGTGGCGCTCGACGTGATCCTGCCCTACGGCGTTGCGTTCAAGCTCGTGGCGGTCTCCGGGCTCGTGACGTTCCCGCTGGCGTGCTGGGCGTTCGGCCGCCTCGCGAACTTCCGTCACCCGATCCCCGAGCTGTTCGCGGTTGCGGCACTCTGCTTCCTGCTCGACGAGAGCTTCTCGATCTACGGCGGCAACGTGAAGTCGACGATGGCGGGGGAGTACTCGTTCTCGATCGCCCTGACGCTCGCGGTGCTCGGACTGGGTCTGCTCGCGAATGGGCTGCGGACCGGACGCTTTCGCGTCTGGACCGCCGTGGTGCTGTCGTTGGCGGCCGTGTCGCACGGCATCGTGCTGATCTTCGTCGCGGTCAGCGCCATCATCCTGTGCCTCGTCTGGCTCGATCGGGGCCGCCTCGTGTTCGCCGTCACCACGGGCATCACGACCTTGCTGCTGTCGGCATGGTGGGTCGGGCCGTTCCTGTTCGGCCACGAGTTCATGACCGACATGAAGTACGGGTTCCGGCCCGAGGGCGCCGAGGACTCGTTCTGGGACATGTTCTTCCCGCTCGCCGCGCCGCTCGACTTCATCATCACGGCGCTGGCGATCGTCGGGTTCGCGGCGATGGTGATGCGGCGCCACCTCACCGGGACGGCGATCGGGCTGATCTGCCTCACCTTCGTTGCGCTCGTGTACCTCACCCGCGACAGCCTGCCGCTGATCGGGTTGCTGTGGAATCCGCGCCTGCTCCCCTTCGTCTATCTGACCCGCTACCTGCTGATGGTGATCGGTGCGCTCGAGCTGATCACCTGGGTGGTCAACGCAGTCAAGGATCGTCGAGCGTCGTCGCAGCTGTCGGACTTCGAAGGGGCCGTCGCCGCCGGGGCGATCACGCTGTCGTGCCTCCTCGTCTTCGGGTGGATGTACGACACGTTGCCCGGCGGAGGTCGCGTCTCCGATGGCGACACGTCGGTGTATGCGTGGGGTCCGCTGCGCAAAGGCCCGGAGTCGGGCCGAGCGGTCGCCGACGGCTGGACCCGCTACAACATGCGCGGCTACGAAGGTCGGCCGAAGTACCCCGAGTACAACGAGTTGGTCACCACCATGGGCGCCATCGGCCAGGATCGCGGGTGCGGCCGCGCGCTCTGGGAGAACAACAGCGACAACGGCGAGTACGGCACGACGATGTCGTTGATGCTGCTCCCGCACTGGACCGATGGCTGCATCGGGTCGATGGAGGGGCTGTTCTTCGAAGCGTCGGGCACGACGCCGTATCACTTCCTGACCGCTGCCGCGATGTCGAAACAGTCGTCGAACCCGGTGCGTCAGTTGCGTTACGTCAACAACGACGCCGCAGTGGGCGTGCAGCACATGGAAGATCTCGGGGTGCGTTACCTCATGGTCCGCACGCCCGAGGCCCAGGCCGAGGCCGCCACGCAGGACGATCTCGAGTTCATCACGGCGTCGGGGCCGTGGGAGATCTTCGAACTGCGAACAGCGAGCATCGTCGAGCCGTTGACAGTGCAACCGGTGGTGGTCGAAGGGCGCAGTGGTGATCCGCGCGAGCGGAATCTCGAGGTGGGGACCAGTTGGTTCCAGCGACAGGACGACTGGGCGGCGATACCGGCTGACGACGGACCGGATTCGTGGCAGCGGGTACCGGTGGAGATCGATCTCGACGCTCGCGTCGGCGAGCCGGGAGACCGCAGTCGCAACGTCGACTACGTGGTGCCGACCGAGGCGATCGAGGTGGTCGAACTCGATCCGGTCACGGTGAGCAACGTCGACATCCAGCAGCAGTCGATCAGCTTCGACGTCGATCAGATCGGCGTGCCCGTGCTCGTCAGGGTGAGCTACTTCCCGACCTGGAAGGTCGAGGGTGCCGAGGGGCCCTACCGGGTAGCTCCGAACTTCATGGTCGTCATCCCGACCGAGAACGAAGTCCGACTCTCCTACTCGAAGACAGCGCTCGACTGGTTCTTCTATTCATTGACGTTCATCGGCATTGCGTTGTGCTTCTACTGGCGTCGCAGGGGCGACATGGTCTACGAGTCGGAACGCCCCGGCTGGGGGACGACTGCGGCGCCTCCCGCGCCTTTGGAGCCGCCCACTGCTCTCGCTGCGTCCGCGCCGCTCGCTGCTTACGAGGCCGACCGATAGCCTCGCAGCGGTCATGTCTGTACTCGACTCCATCGTCAAGGCGTACGACATCCGCGGCACGGTGCCCGATCAGCTCGATGCTGATGTGGCGTACGCGCTCGGGGTCGGATTCGCCACGTTCGTTCGTTCCGACCAGATCGTGATCGGTCGCGACATGCGTCCGACCGGGCCGGCGCTCGTCGAGGCCTTCTCACGCGGGGTGATGGAGCAGGGCATCGACGTCATCGACATCGGACTGGCCTCCACCGACCTCATGTACTACGCCTCCGGCGTACTCGACATGCCGGGTGCGATGTTCACCGCATCGCACAATCCCGCCGGCTACAACGGCATCAAGCTGTGCCTCGCAGGTGCTCGACCGGTCGGCGTCGACACGGGACTCGTCGACGTCCAGTCCGTGGCGCAGCAGGTGCTCGACGGTGTCGGTCCGCGCATGGCGGTGAGCTGCGGCAAGCGCACCGAACGCGAACTGCTCGACGACTTCGCCGACCATGTGGTCAGCTTCATCGACCCCGCCGAGATCGGAACGATGAAGGTCGTCGCCGACACGGCGAACGGCATGGGCGGTCTCGTGGTCCCCGCAGTGTTCGAGCGCCTCGACGGCGTCGAACTCGAGGTGATGTACGGCGAACTCGACGGAACGTTCCCGAACCATCCAGCTGATCCACTGCAACCGGCGAATCAGCGAGACCTCCGTGCCCGCGTGGTCTCCGGCGGGTTCGATCTCGGGCTGGCGTTCGACGGAGATGCCGACCGGGTGTTCGTGGTCGACGAGAAGGGCGCCGGACTGAGCGGTTCGACCACCACGGCGATCCTCGCGGCGGCCACGCTGCGCCAGCATCCCGGTGCGACGATCCTGCACAACCTGATCTGTTCGAGGACGGTTCCCGAGGTCGTCACGGAACTCGGCGGGACGCCACTGCGCACGAAGGTCGGGCACTCGTTCATCAAGCAGATCATGGCCGAGACCGGAGCGCTGTTCGGCGGAGAACACTCGGCGCACTACTACTTCGCACGCAACTTCAACGCCGACAGCGGGCTCATCGCCTCGCTGATGGTGATGGCCGAGGTCGGTCGCTCCGGCCTGCCTCTCTCGCAGGTTCGTCAGCCGTACGAGCGATACACGGCGAGCGGCGAGATCAACACCGAGGTCGACGACGCCGCAGCGGTGATCGAACGCATCAGCGAGCAGTACGCCGAGTGCGACCAGGATCGTCTCGACGGCTTGACCGTCGACTGCGGCTCGTGGTGGTTCAACCTGCGACCGTCCAACACCGAACCGCTCCTCCGCTTGAACCTCGAGGCGGCTGACCGCACATCGTGCGACGACGCCGTCAGTGCGCTACTCGCCCAGATCACCAACTGAAACCCACCCCGGACACCAGGAGAACGAGATGTCACTGTCACCTTCACTGCTCGAGATTCTTGCCTGCCCCGAGGACAAGGGCCCGTTGTTCTACGTCGAAACCGAGTCGATGCTCTACAACCCGCGTCTGCAACGCCGGTACGACGTGCGCGACGACATTCCGGTGATGCTCATCCCCGAGTCGACGACGGTCGACGACGCTGAGCACGGCCGCCTGACGGCGTTGATCGAGGCGAGCGGCATCGCTCCCACCTTCGAGCCCGGCTCAAGCGGTCGCTGACTCCTGCCGACAACACCAGTGTGCGGCCGCGGCACATGACCGCGCCGCACGGCCCGAAGATCGGAAAGGTACGGTTGGACAGATGACCGCAGAGCGTTGGAGTCGACGACTGGCTGTCGCCGCGCTCGTCGGCATGTCCTCGATCGTCGTGACGGCCACGTCGTCGCCGTCGAATCCAGTCGGCGCCCAGACCACCACGCTCGGCGCAGGCGGCGAGTACCACCCGCTGCCGCCAGCGCGCATCTTCGACTCGCGCAACGGTGTCAATGACTCGGCGCCCCTCGGGATCAAGCCCACGAGTTCGCAGGGTCAGACGTTCGATGTGGATGTGCTCGGCCAAGGTGGAATCCCCGCCGAGGTCGACGGTGTCAACTCCAACGTGCTCGCCGTGGTCGCGAACGTCACGGTCGTCGGCTCGTCGCTCGATGGTTTCTTGTCGATCTACCCGACGGGCGCAGCACCCGGCGAGTCGTCACTCGTCAACTTCGCCCCCGGCGAAGCGGTTCCCAACCTGGCGGTGCTCGGTGTGGGAACGGGCGGCCGCTCGACGATCTCGCTGGTGACGCCGCAAGGTGCTGGCTCCGCCCACGTGCTGATTGATGTCTTCGGCTGGATCTCGACCTCGCAGTTCGACGACACCGCCGACTCGGGCGCCCGATTCGTGCCGGTGGCACCCTCCCGTGTGCTCGACACCCGGTCCGTTCCTGTCCCGGCCGACTGGCCCAGCGGCAAGCCGATCGGCACGATGGAGCAGTTGCGGTTGCCGATTCGTGGTGCCAATGGCGTGGTTCCCGACTCGGCCGATGTCACCGGCGTCATGATCAACGTGACGGCGGCCAACAATGCCCCGGGCAACCAGCCCACGTTCCTGGCCGTGACCCCGACGAGGACGCCGGCCGGTTCCGATCCGGCCACGTCGGTCACCAATGTCGCGCCGGGCCAGGTCAAGGCGAACATGGCGATCGTGCCGGTGGGTGACGACGGCTCGGTCCACATCTTCAACCGATCGGGCGCGACGAACGTCATCGTCGACGTGCTCGGTTACCTCGTTCGAGGGCGCGCGGAGGACACCCGCGCCGGCCGCGTGATTCCACTCGACGCTCCGTTCCGAGTGTTCGACACCCGCCAAGCGGCATTCGCAGCGACGCCGCTCGGCTTCGGCACGAAGGAGGAGTGGAGCTTCAAG
>JBGTCW010000153.1:0-7107 GCA_041748635.1 Ilumatobacteraceae bacterium
GGCACGAGCATGCTGTACAGCTTTGCGGCCGCCGACGAACCCGAGCGCCACGATCTGCAGTACTTCGAGATGTTCGCCAACCGCGGCATCTACCACAAGGGGTGGAGCGCGGTCACCAAGCACCGCACACCATGGGTGATGGTCGGCGGTTCACTGCCCGCCTTCGACGACGACGTGTGGGAGCTGTACGACGGCAACGTCGACTACAGCCAGGCTCGCGATCTGTCCGGCGAGAACCCCGACATGCTGGCCAAGCTCCAACGGCTGTGGCTGATCGAGGCCGTGAAGTACAACGTCGTGCCGATGGACGACCGCGGGGCGGAACGTCTCAATCCGGAGATCGCCGGTCGTCCGACGCTCATCCGCGGGAACTCGCAGCTCTTCTTCCCCGGCATGGGACGACTGTCGGAGAACAGCGTGGTCAGCATCAAGAACCGGTCGTTCTCGGTCACCGCCGAGGTGGAGATGCTCGAGGGTGTCGAGGCGAACGGGGTGCTGATCGCCCAGGGCGGTCGCTTCGGCGGCTGGTCCGTCTATGCGAAGGACGGTCGCGCGAAGTTCGTCTACAACGTGCTCGGGCTCCAGGAGTTCGCCACGGTGGCCGAGGAGCCGATCCCGGCCGGGAAGCATCAGGTCCGCGTCGAGTTCACCTACGACGGCGGCGGCCTGGCCAAGGGCGGCGACGTGACGATCTACCACGACGGCCAGCAGGTCGGCAGCGGACGGGTCGGGGCGACCCAACCGATGATCTTCTCGGCTGACGAGACGACCGACATCGGCTACGAGTCGGGCACGACCGTGACGCAGGACTACACCTCGCACAGCAGCCGATTCACCGGCCGGATCAACTGGGTGCAACTCGACGTCGGCACCGACGACCACGACCACTTCATCGATCCCGACGAACGCCTGCGGGTGGCGATGGCCCGTCAGTGACGTCAACAGCGGCGGCGTGTCGCGCCGTAGCATCCGTTCGACAGACTCGCAGCTGCGGACGCACACTGCGCGACCCCCTGACGCATGCGAGGCGGTCGGACGGCGGGGCATCATTACGGTGATGTCCATGACTTCGCCTGACACCACCATTGTGGATTTGATCGATCTCACACGTCGCCGCGCGTTCGTCACCGGCGGCGCTGCGGGGATCGGCGAAGCGATCGCTCGGCGGTTCGTGGAAGCTGGTGCCACGGTCACGATCGGCGACATCGCTGCGGACGTCTCCGAGGTCGCCGCCTCGTTCGGCGCCGTCGGCGTCCCGTGTGACATCACCGACACCGCCGCAGTCCAACGTGCACTCGAGGTAGCCGCAGGAGACGGCGTCGTCGACATCCTCGTGAACAACGCGGGGATCTTCCCGACGACCGGACCGATGCTGAACGCCACCGACGAGTTCGTTCACCGGATGCTCGACGTCAACCTGCGCGCGCAGTACAGCGTGGCCCGCGAGGCTGCGAGCCGGATGACCGGCGGTGGTTCGATCGTGAACATGGCATCCGTCGCCGCGCTTGGTGGAGGCTCGAACATCTCGGCATACAGCGCATCGAAGGCGGGTGTCGTCGCGCTGACTCGGGCGTTCGCGCGCGAGTTGGGCCCGATGGGGATCCGGGTGAATGCGATTGCGCCGGGCATCATCGATACGCCAGGGGTGCAGGAACAGATGGCTCCGCTCAAGGCGGCGGGCCTCGACCTCGACACGCGCATCGCCGCCAACCCCGTGGGCCTCGCCGGCCAACCGGATCACATTGCGCGCGCCGCGCTGTTTCTCGTGAGCGACCTCGCTGAGTTCATCAGCGGTCACGTCCTCGTCGTCGACGGCGGCGCCCACGCCTGAGCGACTGCGACTCCACGGAGACTCAGGGTGCGACCTCAGCCGTCACGGCACGGCCGGGCTGAATCCTTGTCCGTGTCCATCGTGCAGTACGTAGTGGCCACCACCACCACGCTTTGCCCGATACATCGCTGCGTCGGCTTGTTCGAGGAGGTGCTCGGGCGACGTCGACGTCTGATGACCGATACTGATGCCCACGCTCGCGCTCACCTCGACGGGGCCGGTTGACACGTCGAACTGCAGCCGGAAGGCGTCGCTCACTCGATTGGCGATACGGTCGAGATGCGAAGCGTCGGCGATGTCGTCACACAGCACCACGAACTCATCGCCTCCGATCCGGGCGACGGTGTCGCCCGGACGCAGCAGCGCTGTCAATCGCTGGGCCACGATCAGCAGCAGCTCGTCGCCGAGCCGGTGGCCCAACGTGTCGTTGACCTCCTTGAAGGAATCCAAGTCGATGTACATGATCGCCACGAGAGACCCCGTGCGCTGCGATCGATGTATCGCGCTGACGAGGCGCTCGAACATCAGCGCTCGGTTCGGCAGGCCAGTGAGTGGATCGTGCAGCGCAATGTGGTTCGCCTGCCGGGTGCTCGCGACGAGATCGGCGTGAACCTCGGCGTTGACGAGGTATGCAGCGGCGACATCTGCCAGCGTCTGAGCCACGTCCACTTGGCGCTCGCCGAGGTCACCCGGGTTCCAGCGATAGAGGTCGAGGGCGCCGAGTCGGCGGTCGTCGTGGCGGAGCGGGAACGCGAACGCCGCCCCGACGCCGTCGGCCAGCGCCCGGCGCGCGAACGTCGGGAACCGGTTGTCGTCCCGCAGATCGGGCACCAAGATTGCGGATCCCTCGGAGCAGGCAACGGTCGACGGGCCTTCGCCCAGCTCGCTCTGGAGCCGCTCGTGCCTGAGCGCTGATTCGTCTGACGCGGTGACGTAGTGCGCATCGCGGCCGGGGGCGAAGAGCGTGACCCCGGCCGCATCGACTGGCAGCACCTCGACGATGCGTTCGACGAGATGGTCGAGGATCGCTTGGATCGGGACGTCGGTCACCATCGTCTGCGCGAACTCGGCGAGCAACGCCGAGTATCGACGCTCGACCTCCTCCTCGGAGGCCGCTTCGGGATCTGGGCGTGCGGACTGGTGGTCACCGTCGGTCTTGTCGGCCTGCGCAGCCTCCAAGTCGGCAATCAAACCAATCAGTCGGGCAGGCTGACCACACGCGTTCCGCACAGTGATCGATTGTTGCTTGGCTTGCCCGATCTCGCGGACCACGTCCAGGCTCGAGCATCCCCCGCCATCCATGAACGTCACACCGCCAAGATCGATGATGAGCGACGCTTCCGACTGATTGGTGCACAGGTCGATGAACTCGAGCATCGACGTACGCACGAGCTCGCCCGACACCGAGATCAGCCGGTGACGTCCCTCGAACGAGACGGTGATCGACAGCTCCTTGACAGGCGCTCCCGTCGTCCCGGACCCGCCAGGAGAATGATCGCTGTGCAGCACTCTCCGAGCGGTCATCGTGGAGAGCACCGTTCAGTCGCGGTCCACAGAGGAGGCGCATTGCCGGTTCCGACGAACGTTCATTTTGGGCAATTACCCACAGAGCTGGCCAGACAAACGAACGATCGTGCGCGCTGTGCGTCTGCTGACGCGTCTCGGGATCAACTTGCCGGGATGCGCACCTCATCCGCTGCTTGAAGGGCGCTGGAGACGGCTCGAAGCAGGTCGTGGGTGCCGAACGGCTTCGACAGCAAGCGGGGCGTCTCGGAGGTGGGCCCTTGGACCAGCGAATCGAGCGCGTCGCCGCTGTGGCCGGACATGTAGAGCACCGCAAGCGTCGGCCATCGCTGGCTGAGGATTCGGGCCAGTTCGGGCCCCGACAAGTCCGGCATCGTCACGTCGGTGACGAGGAGGTCGGGCGCAACAGTCGCCGTCTGCGACATTTCGACGATGTCTCGGGCAGTACCTGCGTGCACGTCGTAGCCGGCGCCGCTGAGGATGCGCTCGACGAGGGTGCGCAGAGACTCCTGATCGTCGACCACGAGGATCCGCCGCCCGGCGAACGTGGGACCGGTCTGCTCGGCATCTGCTTCGGGACTGTCGTCTGGGTCGTCGCACACTGGGAAACGGACCGAGATCGTCGTGCCGTCGCCCGGTGTCGAGTGGATCTGCGCATCGCCGTCGGCTGCAGCGGCGATCCCGTGGACTGTCGACAGGCCCAGACCCGAACCCCCTCGGTCAGCCTTTGTCGTGAAGAACGGTTCGAAGGCATGCTCGACGACGTCGGGGGTCATGCCGGTACCAGCATCCTGCACGCAGATCTCGACGTACCTGCCGGGTTGCAGTCCGGCCACGTGATCGTCGATCGTGATGTCTTGGGTCCGAAAGCTCAATTCGCCGCCGTCGGGCATGGCGTCTCGTGCGTTGATCGCCAGGTTGATCAGCAACTGCTCGAGTTCGGTGCGGTCGATACGGATGGTCGAAGCGGTATCGGTGTGCGTCGTCGCGCTGATGTGGTCACCCAGTGTCGGTGCCAGAAAGGCCGCGACCGACTCGACGCAGGCGCTGACATCGACCAACTCCGGTGTACCGGGGTGATCGCGGCTGAACTGGAGCAGTTGGCGAGTGAGACCGCTGGTGGATCGCGCGACCTTCAGGATCCGTTCGAGTTCGGCGCCGACCGTGTCGTCGGTGTTGCTTCCGGCCGCGTGCTCGGCCGCGAGGGTGATCACGCCGAGAATGTTGTTGAAATTGTGGGCCACCCCACTGGCGAGCAGACCAACGGCCTCCAGTTTCTGCGTCTGACGGAGACGCGATTCCATCTGGCGTTGCTCGGTCACTTCCCGCACGATGATTCCGATACCGCTGATGTCCATCAGCTCGTCGATGAGCACCGGGTAGTAGCTGGCCATCCAGTCGCGGCGCACGCCCGGAACGGCACGAGTCTCTCCGCTGATCGCGACGTCATGAATCGCCACTCGTTCGTCGATGACGCGACGGAAGACCGGTTCGAGCTGCGGCCACAGACCGGGTACGACCGCTTCGGCTGGTTGCCCCAGCGCCTCGTCGGCGCTGACGCCGTTCATCTCCGCCAGCACCTCGTTGAGGCGGACGAATCGGAACTCGCGGTCCACGAACGCGAACCCGATCGGAGCAGACTGGAGCGACGTTTCGAGCATCGCCAGGTTCTCCGCCGCCGCCCGCGCAGCGAACGACTGTGCCTCCGCTGCGGCGATCTCCGCCGCCTTCTGCTTGGTGATGTCGCCCACGACACCAGCGACCCGGATCGGGACCCCTTCGTCGTCGCGCAGGAACCGCCCGCAAGTGAAAATCCAGTGGAGCGTCCCGTCCGGCCAGACGACTCGCACATCGATGGCATACGGCTCGCCACCGGCGAGCGCAGTCTCGAAGGATTGGGCCGCCATCTCGCGATCATCGACGTGAACGTGCGCGAGGTAGTCGTCGTAGCTCCACGACGGGAGCATGTCCTCGTAGCCGAACACGCGGTCGTGAAGCAGCGAACGCCTCGTCGTGTTGGTGACGAGATCGAGATCCCACCAACCGATGTCCGCCGCTTCCAAGACGAAGTCCAACGAGTCGGACAGCGGTTCGGTGCCGAATCCTCGCCCGCCGTCTGGATCCACTGCTGAATTCTATCCGGCGTACGTCCACTCGTCGATTGCGCCTGCGACGATGATGAGTGCGTAGAACGGCCGCGACGGATCGGCGGCACCGGTGGCGTTGGAAGGTGGTGATGAAGCAATTCACAGAAGGTCGTGCGAGCGCCGACGATGACGTGGTCGCCGTCTACGACCGCACGGCGTTGGACCTGTACCGCTACGCCTCGAGGCTGACCGGCGGCAACCGACAACAGACGCAGGACCTGGTCCAGGACACGTACGTGCACTTGATCCAACGGGTCCGTGACGGTCGAGTCGACGCGAAGCGGATCGAGATCGGCTGGCTCATCCAGTCGTGTCGTCAGCGGTATCTGGAGCAGATCCGCGCGCAGCGACGGCGGCACCGACGCGAGCAGCGCGCTGGCGGTCTGCGCATCGTGACCAGCGACGACCCCAACGCCGACAGCGGCGTCACAGCTGCGCTCGCCTCGCTGACGCCTGAGCATCGCACGGCGCTCGTGTTGCGCTACGTCGACGACCTCCCGGTCAGCGACATCGCCCGAACGCTCGGACGGAGTGTCCGCGCAACCGAATCACTGCTCGTCCGTGCCCGAACGGCTCTGCGTGACTCGACGACCACATCACAGGAGGCCCGGTCATGAACGACCACGACATCGCCACCACCGTCCGAGCCGCCAAGCTCGATCCCGAACCTGGCGAGCTGGAACACCTTCGCCAGCGCATCCTCGACGACGCCGCCGGTTTCCAAGCGGTCGGCACCGATCGCCTTCGAAGCAACCGACCGCTGGTGCGATCGGCGCTGCTCGTGGCCGCTGTGGCGGCATTCGTTGTCGTGGGGGTTGGCGCGATGGTGTCCTGGCGCGGCGACACCGGGGCACCCGCCACTCGGCCGGAGCCGGTCACTGTGCCGACGTCGACGCTGCCGCCCGACTCCGATCCGGTGACGTCGGCGCCGACGTCGGTGCTGGACGGCGTGGAAGGCACCTGGCTGCTCGCAGCGGTCGACGGTGTTCCCTGGACAGGTCCGACGGTCCCGCTCGTGCGGGTCGAAGGGCGCATCCTCGTGGGATGGGACGGATGCAACGGCGGTTCGTGGTCGATGCCCACTGTCGACGACCTCGGGCTGGCGTCGACGTCGCTCGTACAGTGCGCGAGCGAGGTGCCCGAGATCTTCGGAGCGACCAACCTGGTGCTCGACGGTTCAACCCTCCGCCTCGACGGGTCGACGACCGCGTTCGAGTTCGCCCCGCTCGCCGCAGCCATCGTCCCAACCCTCAACGATCTCGTGGGCACCTGGGTGATCGGCGACACGACTGCGACGTTGTCGGTGGATCCGCCTTCGGGTCGGCTCGTCATCGACCTCGGGGATTGCGAGTTCACCTTCGACGTCGACGGCGCCGTGCTGTCGCCGGGAGTCGTCGCCGAGTCGCCGACGTCATGCGGCAGTCCGGCCGTCGCCGGCTTCACTCAGGCGCTGTCCGACTCCGAACGCGAGCGTGGTGTCGTCCTCGTCGACGACGTGCTGTACGTGACCGTCGGCATCGATGCCTCCTCGCCGAGTGAGGCGTATGCGTTGGTGCGAGCCGACGACGATGCGCCTGCCGAGCCGGCCATCGCCGGCGTGGCGCT
>JBGTCW010000154.1:0-3669 GCA_041748635.1 Ilumatobacteraceae bacterium
ACATCGGTGGCACCTCGATCAGGGTGGGCCGGTCGATGTGATCGACCTCGGGTTCGGCGTGCTGACAGCACCCAAAGGGACCGCCCGAACGCTGCTCGGCGACCTCGTCACCCGGCAACAGCACGCCGAATTCGTGAGATCGCTCACTGACGACGCCGACCTCGCAACGACGTGAGCCGAGCGATCCTCGACGACCACCTTCTCCGAGACCTGCTCGCCGATGATCTTCCGGCCGAACTCGCAGACCTGCTTGCCGCTCACGAACCCGCAACCACGAACCTCTACCTGTACCGCTTGTCCGGGAGCGTGGCCTCGGCTCGCGGGGGCGCGCTCACTGGCGGGTGGAGCGCCGAGCACCGTCGGTCACTGGGCGCGACGCTGGTCAGCTTGCCCGACGACATCGAGATCGTGCCGCTCAGGACGATCGCGTTCCGCATGGCAGAGATCGCACCGACACATCGCGTCTCGACCCTCGGAGCGGAATGCGTGGCTGCGGCAGAGCACCTCGACGCTCCGCTCTGTGTATGGAGCGGAGATGATGGGCCTGCCATCCGAGCTGCGATGATCGAACTCGGGCTCGACTACCGAACAATCACCCGATGACGAACGAGGCCGCTGGATGGTCGTGAGAACCGTCATTGTGAGGGCCGCTGTTGGGGTCGGGATCATCGAGGCGGCATCGGGGTGTACGTTCTCGGCATGGACGACAACCCGCCGATTGACACGGGCCTGGCGGAGTCAGCGCCCGTTCGTCAGCGACGATTCGACGAGGGTCCAGGCAGCGTTCTGACGCCCATGGGTCAGGTCAACTCGGCAGGCGCGTTCGCTCGAGGACTAGGCGCTCGTCGCCTCAAGATCGCCCTCGGAATCGGTGGAGGATTCTTGATGCTCCTCGCCGTCCTCGCTGCGCTTCGCTAGCCCGAGGCCGCCAGTTGTCCGTTCACGGACAGGGCGCTACGGGCGGCCTGGCGTCGGCGACAATGAGGCATGTCGCTGAACCCTCCAACGCAGTACCGGACGGACACGAACCTCCGGGCACGTCAGCGTCTTTGGGAGTACCAGCAACCACCGTTCGATCTCGTCTCATGGGTGCTCGACCTGATCGACCTCCGACCGGGATCGACGGCGGAAGTTCTCGATGTCGGATGCGGCAACGGGCTCTATCTGAGTCGACTGCAATCCCACGGGATCACGGCCGTGGGCTGTGACCTCTCGGGTGGGATGCTCTCGGCCGCGGCTCAGTCGGTCGGCGACGCGCATCTGGTGAACGCCGACGTCTCCGCACTTCCCTTCGCGACCGCCTCGTTTGACGTCGTGCTCGCTCCACACATGCTGTATCACGTCGATGATCGTCGATCGGCGGTGCGAGAAGTTCGACGTGTGCTTCGCCCGGGCGGTCACTGTGTGGCCGTCACGAACGGAATCGATCACATGCGGCGCCTGCGAGCCCTCGTGGAGGAAGCGGTGCGGCGAGTGACGCCGGGATGGGTGATGCGCGATCCGTCGACGGAGGCCTTCTCGCTCGAGAACGGAGCCGAACAGCTACGCGTCGCCTTCTCTCAGGTGACCTGTGTTCGAGCCGACAGCGCCGCCTCCGTCGAACTCACCGACGCATCGATCGCCGCTTACTACGTCGCGAGCACGGAGGACCACTATCAGCCCCAAACGACACGACCGTGGGCCGAGGTCGTCGAAGAAGTTCGAGGATCGGTGCAGCGGATCATCGACCAGTCCGGGGCGTTCGTGGTGCGAGGCGCGACGGGTGCCTTCGTCTGCACGTGACGTCAACAGCGCCACGAGCGCCGGACCCGGTTTCAGGTCTGCGTACGGTCGAGGTACGCAGCGAGGTTCTCCAGTGACGACGCCATTCCTGCTGCGTGATCTTCCGCGGAGATGCCCTCGGGTACGTGTTCTGCGATGAACTCGACGTGTGTCGCATTGCCTGATGGATGAACCGCCCAGGTCATCGTCATCGTGCCGGAAAACGCTGGGTCGTCCGACACGAAGTCGACCTCGTGGACCACACGTTCGTGCGGCACGATCTCGACGTAGCGCGCCTCGACGATGTCGGTGTCGGCCGAGCTCTTGGCGCTGGAGGCAGGTGCATCTTCATAGGTGAGGATCAACCGGTAGGAGCCGCCAGGCCTGGGATCGAATCGTTCGAACTCTGCGGTCATCCCGTCGGGCGCGAGCCAGATCTCGAGCGCAGCGCGGTTGACGAAGGCGTCGAAGGTGCGATCCAGCGGTGCGTGGAAGACGAGCGAGGCACGATCGGTTCGAGACACGAACGAACTGTATGCGCTCGTTCACGAACGCTTCACTTGCCCTCGACACGACGTCCCCGAACTGCTGGGAATATCGCTGTAGCGAGGATCGGGGGTCGAGTACTCGGGAGGGTCGGGGCAGACGAAGAACCTTTCAGCTTCCTTCGAGGCTAGCAGGGTGATGAAAATCGGGCTCTGAGAGGGATGGCTGGGTCGCCTGAGTCGCGGGTCTGGTTGAGGTCGTGGACCGATGTCGGATTTCGGTGATCGTGGGTGTCGGTTCTCGGTGATCTCCGAGACCGGTGTGGCGGTGGGGGCCTCGCCGCAACCATCATCAGGCGGTGGCGGCGTCGAGTGCGGTGATGCGGATGAGGTTGTAGACCGCAGTGGTCATCTTGAACCAGGCCCGGTTTCTGTCTTTGCCGATGTAGCGGAGCTTGCGGCCGGCGCCGACGGTCTTGACCCAGCCGAAGGGTTCCTCGACCCGCTTTCGGATCCGTTGACTCGCGGTGTAGCCGCCGTGGCGGGTGACGCGTCCGTCGATAGCGGATCTTCGGTTCGTGGTGTTCTGCGCAACGTGCGGGGTGAACCCCGCCGCGCGCGCTTCGGCAACGAAGTTCTTGGTGTCGTAGTTCTTGTCACCAGCCACTGTTCGTCGCCGTCGACTCTTCGGGAGCCGTTTGAGCATGTCGGCCGCGCAGTCGCGTTCGGCGTATCCGGTCGCGAACGTGAGGTCCGCGTCGACGATCAGAGCCGAGCGATGCTCGATGAGCAGGTGCCCGGCGTAGCAGAGCTGCGCGGCGGTGTTGTTCGACTTGCGATACAACCGTGCGTCGGGATCAGTCGTCGACTCGTGCGTGTCGTTGGATCGTTTCTGGCCATGCCATTGCACTTCGCTGTTGCGGCCTTTGGGGCCCTCGTCGCTGCCGGGCTCGGAGTCCTTGGGCTTGAACGACTTGTGTGACGCCCACGCCTCCAACAAGGTGCCATCAACGGAGAAGTGATCCGAGGAGATGTAGCGGCGCAGCTTCGCCTGGCGGACCACGGCAGCGAAGAACTCGTCCGCGACATCGGCGTCGAGGAGGCGTTGACGGTTCTTCGAGAACGTCGACGCATCAAACGACGCCGCGTCGATCGGCAGGTCGAGGAACCACTTGAACAACATGTCGTAGTTCAGTCGTTCGCAGAACGCCCGCTCCGATCGCATCGAGTACATCGCCATCAACACCGACGACTTCAACAGCATCTCGGGCGGCACCGACGGCCGACCCGACTTCGCGTACATCGCGTCGAACGTGTCGTCGAGTTCGACGAGCACCGTGTCGACCGCGACACGGATGCGACGGATCGGATGATCCGCTGGGATCAGATCCTCGGTGCTCAACGACGACAACATCGACAACTG
>JBGTCW010000155.1:0-6473 GCA_041748635.1 Ilumatobacteraceae bacterium
GGTCGGGGCGTGCTGGGCCAGGGCCGACGTCGCCGCGGTGTTCCAACCCGGTGACCACGGCAGCACCTACTCGGGCACCGCCATCGCCACCGCTGCCGTCAACGCCGTCATCGACGAGATGCAGCGAATGGACGCCCCGGCTGTTGCCGAGCGTCAGGGCCGCAGGATCGTCGATGGCCTCCGATCCGTCCCCGGCGTCATCGACATCCGCGGTCGCGGGCTGATTCTCGGTGTCGAATTGGCCGAGGGCATCGACGCAAAGGCGATCTACGCCGACCTGCTGTCGCTCGGACTGATCGTCAACGCTGTCGGTCCGACGACGCTTCGCCTGGTGCCGCCGATCACGGTCACCGACGACGAGGTCGACGAGGCTGTCGCCATGATCGCCGCCTCGCTGGCGAGCGCATTCGGCGATCACGAAGCGCACGATGACGGCGAGGATGCAACGTGAGCGACCGCTCCCGTCACTTGCTCGACGTCACCGATTTCACCGGTGACGAGATTCGAGAGATCCTCCGGCTCGCCGAGGCCCCGGTCGAGTCGTTGGGTCGACCGCTCGCGGGCAAGGGAGCGGCGCTCATCTTCGAGAAGCCGTCGAACCGCACGCGTCACTCGATGGAGATGGCCGTCGTGCAACTGGGTGGCCACCCGATCTACACCCGCGGTGAGGAAGTCGGCTTCGACACCCGTGAGCCCGTCGAGGACGTCGCCCGGGTGATGCAGGGCTACCACGCGTTGCTCGCCGCTCGGGTGTTCGACCATCTCACCGTCAGTCGGATGGCCGCCGTCGCCGACGTCCCGGTGGTCAACATGCTGTCCGATCACTCGCACCCCTTGCAGGCGTTCGCCGATGCACTCACCATGCAGCAGTGTCTCGGCGACCTGGCGGGCAAGACGGTCGCGTACGTCGGCGACTTCAACAACGTTGCTCGCTCGCTCGCCGAGATCGCGGCACTGCTGGGCATGCACGTTCGGTTCGCCTGCCCCGTCGGATTCGACGCCCCGGTGGCCGAGCTCGAACGGTTCAGCGTGCTCGGAGCCGCATCCGTCGAGCAGTCGAATCGTCCCGCCGACGCGGTGGTCGGAGCGCATGCCGTCCACACGGATACGTGGGTGTCGATGGGCCAAGAGAGCGAGAAGCAGCAGCGTGTGCAGCAGTTCGAGGGGTACACCGTCGACGCCGACATGATGGCGCTCGCCGATTCGTCGGCGGTGTTCATGCACTGCCTCCCCGCATACCGGGGCGTCGAGGTGGCGGCAGAGGTGATCGACGGGTCGCAGTCGGTGGTGTTCCAGCAGGCCCACAACCGCCTTCACGCCGCCCGCGGTGCTCTGGCCTTCATCCTCGGCACGCGGTCCCCCGTGCCCAGGTCTGCGGGGACCGCGCCGTGAGCAAGGTGCAGCGACAGACGACGATCGGCCGGATCATCGGTGAGCACGAGGTCACGAGTCAGCCCCAGCTCATCGAGCTGCTCGCCGAGCACGGGATCGAAGCGACCCAGGCCACGGTCTCGCGCGACCTCGACGACATCGGGGCGATCAAGGTTCGGGTACCGAGCGGCAACACGGTGTACGCGATTCCCGAGTTCGCACCCGATCGGCTCGCTCCGGTCGACCAGCTGCGCCGGGTGATGGGCGAGTGGGTCGCCGAGGTCGCTTGTTCCGCGAACATCGTGATCCTGCGGACCCCGCCGGGATGTGCCCACGTGGTGGCGTCGGCCCTCGACCGCAGTCGCGTCGACGGTCTGCTCGGCACCGTCGCCGGCGACGACACCCTGATGTGCGTGTCGTCGTCGACCGACGGCTCGACGCTGGCAGCGCATCTTCGCGACCTTGCAGGGCTGGACTGAGATGGCCGACGAGCAGGGCCCCGACAGCAAGCCACTGTGGCACGGTCGCTTCGACGACGGCCCCGCGGATGCGCTCATGGCGTACACCGTGAGCTTGCCCTTCGATCGCACGCTGTGGCGCGACGACATCGCCGGATCGGCCTCCCATGTCCGCGGGCTCGCGCGTGTCGGACTGCTCAGCGCTGCGGAGCGTGACGCAGTGCTCGGCGCACTCGACGAGGTCGCCAGCGAAATGGAGTCCGACAAGTTCGTCTTCGTCGACAGCGACGAGGACATCCACACCGCCGTCGAACGGCGCGTCACGGAACTGGCGGGGCCTGCTGGCGGCAAGCTCCACACGGCGCGGAGTCGCAACGACCAGGTGGCGACCGATCTACGACTGTGGTGCAAGCGCGAGCTACTCGTCGTCGCTCGCGGCATCCACGAGTTCCAACGCGTGCTCCTCGACCGCGCGCTCGAGGCCGGTGACACGTACCTGCCTGGCTACACCCATCTCCAGCGAGCCCAGCCTGTGCTGTTGGCACATCATCTGCTCGCACACGGCTGGGCGCTCGCACGCGACGTCGACCGACTGCTCGCCACACGCACCCGGCTCGATGTTTCGCCGCTCGGCGCTGGAGCGCTCGCTGGCTCATCGCTCCCGATCGATCCGGTCGGCAACGCCGCCGACCTCGGGTTCGCTGGCGTGTTCGACAACAGCCTCGACGCGGTCAGCGACCGGGACTTCGTGGCCGAGGCCGTGTTCGATCTCGCACTCGTCGGGATCCACCTGTCGCGAATCGGCGAGGAGTGGGTGCTGTGGACCTCCGGGGAGTTCGGCTTCGCACGGCTCGACGACGGGTACGCCACCGGCTCCTCGATGCTCCCGCAGAAGAAGAACCCCGACATCGCCGAGCTGGCCCGCGGGAAGAGTGGCCGTCTGATCGGCAACCTCGCCGGGCTACTGGCGACGCTCAAGGGCCTGCCACTCGCGTACAACCGTGATCTGCAGGAGGACAAGGAGCCGCTCTTCGACTCGGTCGAACAGGTGAGCCTCGCGGTCGCTGCGTTGACCGGCATGGTCGCCACGGCCACGTTCGTACCGGAGGCGATGCAAGCTGCCGCCGACGAGGAGACGATGGCAGCGACCGACCTGGCCGAGTTCCTGGTGCGCTCCGGCACGCCGTTTCGCGATGCACACGCCATCGTCGGCGCTCACGTACGTGCCGCTCTCGCCGGAGACGTCACGCTGCGCGAACTCGTGGCTGCGGACCCGAGGCTCGGGCCGGAGGCCGCCGTTCTCGTCGGCGCCGGGGTCGGCGTCCGCATGAGAACGTCACGTGGTGCGGCGGGACCTTCCGCACTGCCGGTCCAGCTCGAGTCTTACCGGAGGATGCTGGCCGTCGATCAGGAGCGGTTGTCGACCTGAATCCGCTGCCGCGTTCGTGGTTCGAGCGTGATGCGCCGCTCGTCGCGCGCTACCTGCTCGGCAAGGTGATGGTTGTCGATCGTGATGGCGTGCGGACGTCGGGACGGATCGTCGAGACCGAGGCGTACACGCAGGACGATCCGGCCAGCCACTCCTTTCGCGGTCGCACGCCCCGCAATGCCGTGATGTTCGGGCCGCCCGGGCATCTGTATGTGTATCTCAGCTACGGCATCCACCGCTGCGCGAACGTCGTCACCGGGCTCGACGGCGACGGGCAGGCGGTACTGGTCCGGGCGCTCGATCCGATCGACGGCATCGAGGTGATGCTGCAACGCCGAGGTCGACGACCGCTGGCCGATGGTCCCGGCAAGCTCTGCCAGGCCATGGGCATCGAACTTCGCGATGACGGTGCCGACCTCACCGGGTCGGCCATCGCCATTCTCGACGATGGAACCCCGCCGCCACCTCGTGCGGTCACCGGCCCACGCGTCGGCATCACGAAGGCGATCGATCGCCCCTGGCGCTTCCGAATCCCGTCGTTGTGAGCAATGCGTGCGCGATGTGCGTGCATGGCTCACAGCGTCGGGGGTTGGGTGCTCAGCGCCAGTGGATCGAGCGACCGTGCGGGTGGCAGGTGGCGACGTGCTCGACCGAGCGGACGCCGCTGCGCCATCGTGCGAGCGACAGCACCGTGAGGTCCGGATTCGAAGGATCCGGCTCGCTCGGAAGTTCAGGGACGAGGATCGGAGCCTCGGCGTAGACCCACGAGATGTCCCGCTCGGCGCCGATGGCATCGAGCTCGGCGAGATAGTCGATGCGTTCCTGCGCCGTGAGGTAGTTCAGCACCCAGGTGTTGGTGACCACGGGATGCACATCGTCGCCGAACCGCTCGATCGCTCGCCGCAGTGACGTGACGGCGTCGCCGACGAGCACCTCCGGCGGTTCGGTACGGGCCAGCTCGATCGCTGCGGACAGACGCTCGAATCGTTCCAGGTGGTCCGGCCACACACAGGCCTCGAGCCAGCGCGCCTCGCCCGCGTTCATGACGTCGACGGGGTGGCGATCGACGCCCAACCGACTGCTCACGATGGGCATCAGGTCGGGGACCGGCACCTCACCGCGCGTCGTGATCGGGATGGTCACCGGCGACGACCCGACCGTGCTGGTCACACCGTCACGGTCGATGTAGTGGTACTCGTACCGATCGAGCAGGAGGTTGAGACCGCCGCTCGCGCCGATGTCGAGGTGGCCGATCGACCCCACTTCGTCCCCGATCAGACCGAACGCCGGCAGGAGGAGGCCGCAGCGACCGATCTCGTTGGTCTGCGTGCTGCGCGACTGCAGTCGTTGGGTGACCAGTTCGTCGTGGTCGTGGACGAACGACCTGAAAGCGGTTGCCAGCGCGGGGTCCGCTGGCGATCGGGGCTCGTCGTCCAGATTCGGGTACCAGCGCGCCAGCTCGGCGGTGGGATCGCCGAGCAGGAGGTCGTGAACCGATGCGAAGAGCAGCACCGGCAGGCGCTGGGTGTCGGGTGCACGCAGCAGCAGCCCAGCGAGGTGCGGATCGTGAGCCACGATCGATGCGATCGCGGAGTAGAGCGGAGCGCGTGTTCGCCAGGTGTCGGCGAACTCGTGGAACGAATGCTCGACGTCGCCCGATTCCTTCCCGATGCTGGTCATGCAGCGACAGTACCCTTGCGTCCCGTATGGCTGGACACGACCTCATCGCCGATCTCGAGGCTCGCAACCTCTTCCACGACTCGACCGACCGAGATGCGCTCCGGGCAGCGGTGGCGGCAGGTCCGGTGGGCCTCTACTACGGCTGCGACCCGACGGCCGACAGCCTCCACGTCGGCAACCTGATCGGTCTGATCATGCTGCGACGGTTCCAGGACGCCGGACATCGCCCGATCGCGCTCGCCGGGGGAGCCACGGGCATGGTCGGCGACCCGAGTGGCCGCTCGGACGAGCGAAATCTGCTCGACGACGAGACCCTGAATCACAACGTCGCCGCGATCAAGGCGCAGTTGGCGCAGATCATCGACCTCGGCGACGGGCGCGGCGAACTGGTCGACAACCGTGACTGGACGCAGCCGATCACGATCCTCGAGTTCCTGCGCGACGTCGGCAAGCACGTCACGGTCAATCAGATGCTCGCTCGCGAGAGCATCAAGCTGCGCGTCAACTCCGAGCACGGCATCTCGTTCACCGAGTTCAGCTACATGCTGCTGCAGGCGAATGACTACCTCTGGTTGCACGACAACCTCGGTTGCACGATCCAGATCGGTGGGTCGGACCAGTGGGGCAACATCATCGCCGGTGTCGACCTGATCCGGCGAAAACGTGCCGAGCACGTGCACGCATTCTCGTGGCCGCTACTGACGGCCGCCGACGGGACCAAGCTCGGCAAGACGACTGGCGCGCGCGTGTGGCTCGACGCTGCGAAGACCAGCCCGTATCAGTTCCGCCAGCACTGGATGCAGACGCCCGACGAACTCGTCGAGTCGCAGCTGCTCACGTTCTCGCTGCAGCCGATCGAGCAGATCCGTGCGATCGTCGCCGAGCACATCGACGCGCCCCAGCTTCGGTTTGCGCAACGTGCGCTCGCCGACGAGATGACTGCGCTGGTCCACGGTCCGACCGCTGCCGTCGCAGCGGCCGAGGCCGCCGATGTGCTCTTCGCGGGAGATCCCGCAGCGGCGTCGCCCGAAGCGTTCGCGATGCTGAGCGCGGAAATTCCGTCGTCCCGGCTCGCTGCAGCCGATTTGGCCGATCCGATCGCGGTGTTCGTCGGTGCCGGACTCGCGACGTCGAACGGCGATGCACGGCGAACATCGGCGCAGCGGTCGTACTACGCGAACGGGGTGCAACTCGACGAGAACTCCCTGCTCAGCGACCTGGAACTGGTGCACGGGCGGTATCTGCTGTTGCGCAAGGGCAAGAAGTCGCACCACCTCCTGGTAATATTTTCCTGAGGCGTGTTGCATCCGCTACGGGAACTGCTATCTTCTAACTCCGCCTCACGGAAGGGAAAACCCTCCGGAAAGGCCACTCGGCACCAACGCCGACCGCCGGAAACCCGCAAGGAATCCACTGGTCATGGTGCGTGCCTGAGCTTCGGCTCCTTGAAAACGGAAGAGAAGACAGAACGCCAGTGCGGGCAGTACGCGCCCACCCTCGGGTGGTCACGGAACTGTCTGTCAATTTCGCTGTCG
>JBGTCW010000156.1:0-1694 GCA_041748635.1 Ilumatobacteraceae bacterium
CGCCGAGTCGCATCCCGAGGTCCGAGTCGCCGAGGCCTTGACCCGAGCAGGGGTGCGGGGCCTCGTTCGCCAGCACCAGATCCATCTTCCCGGACACGGCGATGTCCGCTTCGACCTCGCCGTTCCCGAACTCCGCTGGGCGATCGAGGTCGACCTGCACCCCCGTCACCGCGAGACACTCGGGATCGCATCGGATGCTCGTCGCGACCGCTCCGCCACCGCAATCGGATGGGTGACCACTCGAATCACCGATGACCAGTACGACAACCGGTTCCACGAGACGATCGCCGAGATCGCCTCGCTCCACTCCGACCTTCACCGACAGCGCGCCGGCTGATGAGCGAGACAAGCACATACGGACGGTCTCGCTCATCGCACGGCAGCCGCATCCCCAGCGATGAGCGAGACAAGCACATACGGCAGCTCTCGCTCATCGGTGGCAGGAACCTCAGGCCGGCGATGGTGACTGACGCGTCGTCGCTGCGGTGTACCAGGCGAGAACCAGGAGCGCTGCGGCGAGCACCGCTGCCGCGTCGGCGAGGAGGTGGAAGCCGAATGACGCCTTCACGAAGCCTGAGCTCAGCGCTGCTGCGGCACCGAACAGGCTGAGGGTGAGGTCGCCGGTGCCCTGCACCTCGATGCGCGATGCCTCGGGAACCGATGCCGTGAGGATGGCGGTCCCGCCGATCAGTCCGAAACTCCACCCGAGTCCGAGAAAGAACAATCCGACGAACATCATCAGGGGGACATAACCGGCGAGGACCGTGACGATGGTTCCGACACCCATGATCACGGCGCCCATCTGGATCGCTCTGATGGGCCCGCTCCGGTCGACAATGCGACCCACGAGTGGAGCCAGCCCGTACATCCCGACGATGTGCAACGCGATCACGAACGCCGACAGGTCGGCGTGCCCGTGATCTTTCATGTGCGGCGGCGTCATCGTCATCACCGCCACCATGGCAGCTTGCGACGCCGCCATCGCGGCGATGCCCAGCCGGGCTCCCGGCGAGGCCCAGATCACCGCTGCCGACGATCGCACCACCCGCAGCGGTCGCGTGCGTTCGGCGTGCGGATCGATGCCGCCGATCACCTCGAGCGGGTCGGGACGGAGGCGCACCCAGACAACGAGCGCAGCGACCAGGAAGAATGCCGCCGCGAAGACGAACGGTCCAACCAGCGCGACGAGGCCGAGCCGTTCCGCCACCGCCTTCTCGAACGGGGTCAGCAACGGTCCGAGGGCAGCCCCCAGCGTCCCGACCCACACGATCGCGGCGATCGAGGCACCCTGCTTCGCTGGCTCGGCCAAATCGGCGGCCACGTAGCGCTGCTGCAGTGTTGCCGCCTGCCCGGCGCCGAATGCCAGCATCCCGACCAGGAACAGCGGAAACCACCGCAACTGCCCACCCGTCGCTGCGATTGCAGCACCGACGGCGCCGATCAGTAGCGCTCGGGTGAGACCGATGCGCCGACCACGTCGGCGCATGAACGCAGCGAGCGGAATCGCCGTGAATGCAGCGCCGATGGTGAACGAGGCACTTCCCATTCCGGCGAGTCGGTCGGAGCCGAGCAGGTCGCTCGCGAGGAGCGACACCACAGCGACCATCCCCGCCACTGCCGCTTGGCCCGGCACCTGCGCGAACCGGAGAGATCGAAGTGTCCGCCGTTGGAGTTCCGCCCGGTCGAGGCCGGTG
>JBGTCW010000157.1:0-2163 GCA_041748635.1 Ilumatobacteraceae bacterium
GCGCCTTGGAGTCGCAGCAGAGGTGTGTGCGGTGGACGACGTCCCGAGCGTCACCCGGCGCTGGGCGACCCGGCTCGCTGCGCAGGCGCCGCTGGCGGTGCAGGGCACCAAGATCGCCGTGAACGCGCAGATCAAACAGGCGCTCTTGACCAGCTTCGACGTGTCGATGGCTCTCGAGATGAGCTGCTTCCACTCTGCCGATCACGCCGAGGCGGTCGACGCCTTCGTCGACAAGCGCACACCGAGATTCGAGGGACGATGAACGACGCGACGAGCGACACCGAGCGACCGACGATCGATGCGATCGAGGCGCTGATGACCACCAGGGCGATCCGTCGCTTCAGCGACGATCCGGTGTCCGACGACGAGATCTCGATCTGCCTGCGCGCCGCCCAGCAGGCCCCGAGTGGCGGCAACGTGCAACCGCAGCAGTACGTAGTCGTGACCGATCCCGACACCAAGGCAGCGGTGGCGCACTGGTACCGCGCATCGTTCGATCGCTACGAACGGTCGCTGCCCGACGCATCGGCGTTCCGTGACGAGGCTGCCGCCGACTCGTGGCGCAGAACGCGGGCGGCGAGTCGCCACCTCGCCGATCATGTGCAGGACGCCCCGGCGATCGTGTTCTTCCTGCAGCCGATCATCCCGT
Organism: Ilumatobacteraceae bacterium; assembly: GCA_041748635.1. Classification (GTDB taxonomy): domain Bacteria; phylum Actinomycetota; class Acidimicrobiia; order Acidimicrobiales; family Ilumatobacteraceae; genus Sva-07. The sequence continues at coordinate 650 of JBGTCW010000157.1, forward strand.
GGACGCCGTCCGACGACGACGGCCCGATGGACATCGGCCGCCTCGACGCCAGCGTGTACCCGGCGGTGCAGAACTTCTGCGTGGCAGCACGGGCGCTCGGGATCGGTACCTCGTTGACCACGGTGATCCGCATCCATGCCGCCGAGACGCTCGAGGTGCTCGGCGTACCGGCGAACGATGACGGCAGCCCTCGCTTCGAGATCGCGGCGTGTATCCCGATGGGTCGCCCGGCGGGAAGGTTCGGTGTTGCGCCGCGCAAACCCGCCAGCGCCGTCACCCACTGGAACGCCTTCGGCAACCGCCGCCGCGACTGATCGCGGTCCCCGGCGCCCAGGTCTACGGGGACCGCGGGAGTCCCCGCAGACCTGGGCAGGGGGGACCGCGACTGTTCGCGGTCCTTCGGGGTCGGGTCCGGGAGGACCGGCCTGCGACGATGGCCCGATGACCGCCATCGAGACTGACCGGCTCACCGTGGACCTGCTCGATCCGTACCTGTACCAGCGCAATCCACATGACGTGTGGGCGTGGATGCGCGCCAACGAGCCCGTCTACCGCGACGACCGCAACGGACTCTGGGCGGTCACCCGCCATGCGGATCTGATGGATGTCGAGCGTCGTTCGACGGTGTTCGTGTCCGGTCAGGGGTACCGGGCGCTGTGGTCGCCGGAGGAGATCAACATGATCGCCCAGGACGATCCCCGCCACCGCCAACAGCGCATGCTCGTCCAACCGAAACTCACCGGACGGTCGGTGGCGCAGCGGCAGGGCGAGATCGCCTCGCTGGTGACCGAACTCATCGACGACGCGCTTGCTGCCGGCGACGAGATGGACGTGATCGACGCGCTCGCGGGGCAGCTCCCGGCCCGGTTCACGGCGCGGATCCTCGGCTTCCCGGAAGACATCTGGCCGCAGATCAAGTCCTGGTCAGAACGCCTGATGCGTACCGACATGCGCGATCGCGATGGCGAGGTGTTCCGCGACTTCATCGCCGCGAACATGGAGTTCGTCCAGGTCATCGGTGAGATCGCGCCCGCCAAGCTGGCCGACCCGGGCGACGACCTGCTGAGCGTCTGGCTGCACTCCACGATCGACGGTGAGCCGCTGTCGCCGGCCGCCATCGTCCACGAGGTCGGTCTGTTCATCGCCGGTGGTGCCGAGACCACTCGCACCGCGATCGGCCACGGTCTGCACGCGTTCGCCCAGCATCCCGAGCAGTGGGACGCGATCGGTGCCGACCCCGATCTCGTCCCCGGCGCCGTCGAGGAGGTGCTGCGCTGGGTCACCCCACTCAACAACTTCTTCCGACGCGCTGCGGCCGACGACCGAATCGGCGATCAACCCGTCGAGCGTGGCGACCGCATCATCCTGCTGTACCCGTCGGCCAACCGCGACGAGGCGGTCTTCGCCGATCCGTTCTCGTTCGACATCCGCCGCACCCCCAATCCGCACGTGGCGTTCGGCTTCGGCACTCACCTGTGCATCGGCACCCACGTCGCTCGGGCCTCGCTCGCCGC
>JBGTCW010000158.1:0-2587 GCA_041748635.1 Ilumatobacteraceae bacterium
GAAGGCGAGCGCGAGAACCACGAGTGGCGCGGCACGGGTGGTCGATCGCAACGCCAGTCCGGCCGTGGTGTCCGCGGCGAACCACCGGAACAGCGCTCCGTACGGCGTCGACGCATCGAGCGGCGCGGCGCCGACGGCCACGGCGAAGCCCACGACCAGCACGATGGCGAGCGTCGCCCGTCCGGAGAACGGCGTGAGGAACCCCAGCAGTGCCACACCGGCGAGGATGAAGCCGATCGCCATCACCGGGACCGAGTTGAAGTATGCGCTGGCTGGCTCGACCCACGGATCGAGCCGATCGCCGCCGTACAGGAACCAGTAGCCCAGCCCGCGGATCACCTCAGCGGGCGTGCTCGACTCGGCGATCGACTCGTACGTCTCGGTGTAGCGCAGGATCGGAATGCCATAGGCGCCCTGCACGCGTAGCGCCACGATCCACCAGATCGACACCGCAGCCGACAGCACGCCGATCTGCGCAGCGGCGCGCACGGCGGCCGCCGCAGGGACGCGTCGGGTGACGACGTCGGCGATCAACCAGATCACCGGTCCGAGGCCGGCGAGGACGAGCGCTGTGGCGTTGACCGAACCGATGAGGGCGACGATGACCGCGAACTGCGCGGCTGGCTTCCACGACCTGGTCCTGGCCGCCTTGGCGGTGAGCAGGATCATCCACGGCAACGCAGCCCACGGAGCGAGGATGATCGACAGGCGCGCGAGATACGACAGCACGTAGGGACTGAACCCGTAGGCGAAGCCGGCCACGAACGCACCGCAGGCACTCCACCCGAGCCACCGGGCGAGCCGATAGGTGCCGAACGCAGCGGCGAACACGATCGTCCCCCAGAGCAGCCGCTGGGTGATCCAGTCGGCCAGGCCGATGGTGTCCATCAGCCAGTAGTAGGGCCCGAGCGGGAACAGGTAGCCGATGTTCTGGTGCGGAACCGTGCCGGCCCCCACGCTCGGATCCCACATCGAGGTGGCCTGACTGAGCAGTGAGGCGGGATCGATGGTCAGGTACGACTTGGTGTCAGCGCTCACCCTGCCGGGGTCGGTCAGCAGGATCGGCAGGTAGCTACAGCACGCGAAGACGATCGCCGCAACCCGGTTCGGATGTGTCGAGGCACGCTCGATGATCGATCGGCCGGGCCTGGACATCGGGGCAAAGGTACAGGTTCAGGCCCGGCGGCGACGGGCGTCAGGAGCGAACGAGGCGCCGACAGCGACGGCGATGACCGCGTAGAGGGCCAGTCCGTTGAGGTGGTCGAACGCCAGTGTCCAACCGGCATTGGGGACCGGTCGATCGCGCCGCACGATCCACAGCACCGATACCGCCACGGCGCAGGCGGCGCCGACCCCTGACCACTCCACGAGTCGCGCTGGAGCTCGCTGTAGACGCGTGGCGGCGATCGACGTCACGGCCACGACGAGGGCGATGAGCCCCCACCCGGGCGAGATCAACAATGCCGACAACGCGACGAGAGCGACCGCGGCGGCTCGGGTGTGCTGTGGAGTCGCTCGGTCGCCGTGGGCGACGAACGTCGGCGACACCGACCGATCAGCCAGCGAAGGTGAGACCCTCGACCGTGCGGCAACGCACGCGAGTGCGATGCAGGCGAGCGCGGCGAGGCCCGACACGATGAGCCCCAGCGTGACCGGGGTCTGCGCCGTCCAGCGGAACGACACCGACTGCGGCTCGGTCGACGGTGGGATCCACCAGCCGTTGAAGCCGCCGTCGACCTGCACCGGCGCACCCAGCGAGCTCCCGTCGATGGTGGCCTCCCATCGGTCGTTCAACCCCTCGCCGAGGACGATCCAGCAGCCGTCCGGGCACGCTCCCACCTCGACGTCGCGGGCGCGGGGATCGTTGCGCGTGACGTCGACGTCGACCAATGAGTCCGTCTCGGCCGGTGGTGGGAGTTCTGGATCGGCGAGCACCACCCGATCGACCTGCAGGCCAGGAGCCTCGGACGCCGGTGCGGACAGGTCGTGGCTGGCGGCATCGAGACGAAGCGGATCGCACGAGACCGCATCCACCGGTCGACCAGCGAGCAACTCGCCAGCGGTGGTCGAGAACGACATCGGCACGCCCTGTCCGTCGACATCGAGCAATGACGGCTCGCAACTCGATTCGATCACCGCGCCGGTATCGATGCGAACGACGTCGACACCGTCGGTGCCGGTGAGCTCGCGGATGGCAGCGGGCAGGACCCGCGTGTCGCCGTAGCGGCGGTCGACCGTGACGCGGGCGTCGACGGCCGTGATCGTGAGTGTGAGCGGCCCGCTGACGTCGGCGATCGCTCCGGTCAACGGCACCTCGCTCCGTCCGTTCGCGTCCGGCGCGGCGACGGCGACGTCAAGCGAGACCGTCTCCGACCCGGCGATCTCACGGTCGATGCGGACGGCGGTGATGGGGGAGGAGCTCGTCTCGTGCTGGTCGATGACCAGGACGTCGCCGAGCGGGCCGAGGTCGTCGAAACGCAGCGACGATCCCACGGCATCGTCGAACGGTGTCATCCACGCGGTTGACGCATCACCGTCGACGGCCGCGACACCTCGCTGGGCGGCACCTCCGGTGACGCGGGCGGAC
>JBGTCW010000159.1:0-8867 GCA_041748635.1 Ilumatobacteraceae bacterium
CCGGCGCCGTACGCCACCGCACCCATTTCGCGGTAGATCCGAGCGTCGGTGAACCCGACGACGAACTGCGGATTCAGTCGGGCGCCCGGGAACGGCACGTTGACCGCCCGCTGCAACGAATCCCACAGCGGCGTGTCCAGGCGGCTGATCGACGCGGCGTCGTTCATCAACGGCTCGATCTCGACCTCGTCGGCGAGATCGCCGAGCGCAGTGCGCAGGTGTGCGGCCACCTCGTCAGGTCCGTCCCCGGGCATCGTGCGCACGTCGACGTCGATCACCACGACGTCGGGAATCACGTTCACCTTCATCCGGCCTCCGCCCGACTCGCTCCCGTCGACCAGATTCGGCGAGAAGGTGGTGTGCGTGCAGGCGTGAAGGTGCGACGCCATGGCGACGTTCGGGAACGCGTCGAGCCACTCGTCGATCTGTGTGGGATCGAGCAACGCCGCCTTCATGTCGTCGGGGAGGCCGAGCGACTCGACCCGACCGGCCCACAACTCGTGGAACCGAGGTGCTGGCCGATACTCGTGCAGTCGCTGGATCACCGCCGCGGCCTTGACCAGGGCGTTGTTGCGACGAAACGGGGCGGAGCCGTGGCCAGGTGTTCCGCGCACGCGCAGTCGACGCCACGCCACCCCCTTCTCGGCGATGTTGATCCCGATCGACGGCGAGTCCTGCGAACCGGAGTGGAGGCCACCGTTCTCGGTCACGATGTAGTCGGCGCGGATCGCGTCGGGATGATGTTCCGCCATCCATCGGGCGCCGTACGCGCTGCCCGCCTCCTCGTCGGCGACAGCGAAGTAGATGAGGTCGCCGGTCGGCCGGAATCCGCTGGTCGCGAGATGGCGGAACGCGACCGCCATCGACGCGGTGAGGTTGAGCATGTCGACCGCACCTCTCCCCCACACCTCGGGCCCCGTGTCGGCATCGATGATCTCGCCACCGAAGGGGTCCTCACGCCAGCCCGACTCGTTGACCGGCACGACGTCGGTGTGCCCCATCAGGCACAAGCTCGGCGCAGTCGGGTCGCGGCCGGCGATGCGCGCAACGATCGATGTCCGGCCGGGTGCGGCGTCGAAGCGCTCGACGTCGACGCCGGAGCCCTCGATCACCTGCTGGAGCACGTCGGCGTTGCGCACCTCACCGCCGGATTCCACCGTGCCGTCGTTCACGCACCGGTTGCGGATGAGCGTCTGGAGCAGCTCGACCGTCTGGTGGGTGAGTCCGTCGAGCTGTCGGTCGTCGAGCGTCGGCGGTGTCGTCACCCGCCCAGCTTCTCACGCCCACCCCACCCCGTTCACGTGACGGTTCGGACGTGACGGCCCATCTGAAGTGCAACGTGAACGGGAGAGACCCGAGCCAGATCCGTTCACGTGACGGTTCGGATGGGACGGGCCATCCGACGTGCAACGTGAACGGGAGACTCGCTCACCGCAGCGCGGCGAGGGCGGCGGCGATGCGCTTGGCGCTGATCGACGGTTGGCCGGGACGCTTCATCACGAGGGGCTGAGCGAACGTGGCGACCCGGAGGTCTTCGAGCTGCCAGCGCAGCTCGGCGAGCCCCGGTGCCAGCTGCGCGGTCCCGGCCGCATCGACCAGCGCGTCGAAGCGCTGCTCGAGCGGCACGACCTCCGCCATTCGACGCTGATCGGCGACCTGCGCGCCCGCAAGATGATCGAGCCGGTACGTGATCGCCCTCACGTAGCGCTCGACGTCGTCGAGGCGTTCGATCCCGGCGCCGAGGACGAAGCCACGGTGGACCAGCCGTCCGAGGTGACGGTTCGCGTCATCGACCGACGGACGCAGCGCGTCGGCTCGTAACCGTGACAGCTTGGTCGAGGCGTCCGTCGCCGCCGCCATCACCTGCGCCGCCTTGTGCAATGCATTCACGGCGAATCCCGGCGCGGCATCGCGGACCGCCCGACGCAGCTCGTCGAACTCCTCGTGCGTCCATGGCAACGCGCCGTGGTCGGTCATCACCCGGTCGACGGCGGCGTCCACACAGTCGCTGCTCAACTCGCCGAGCTCGATGTCGCCGGAGGCGATCGCCAGCCGATCGTCGTTCGACACCTTGCGCACCACCGACGATCGAGTCGGCGCGGCGGTCAGGATCAGCAGGCGACGCACACCCCCGCGCATGACCCTTGCCTGCAGCTCCGGAGTGGTGACGACACGCAACGAGACGCTGTCGCCTACATCCAACAGAGCGGGGTACGCCCGCACGTCCAGCGCACGATCGCCGGATTCGACCACTTGCGGAAGATCACCCAGATCCCACTCGACGATCCCCCGCCGTTCCTCGATCGGCGCAGCGGCGGCGATCGATTCGCGTGCGACTCCGGCGAGGGAGGTTCGGATCGACCCGAGGTCGGTGCCGACCCCGTGCACGTCGCCAGCGTCATCGGAGACCACGAAGTGCATCCGGAGATGATCGGCCAGCACCGACGGATCGAACGCCGACGGCTCGACCCGAACTCCAGCGACCGCATCGACCTCGTCGGCGAGCCAGTCGACCAGCGGGCGGTCCATCGCCGCTGCCGGTACACGGTCGAGCACGGCCCCGATCGTGTCGGCGATCGGGTTGAGGCGCCGACGCACATCCTTCGGAAGCGAGCGGATCAAGGTGGCGACCAGCTCGGGGCGGTGTCCCGGAATCTGCCAGTCGAACCCGTCGGGCGTCACCTGGTTGAGACCGGAGAGCGGCACATGCACAGTCACCCCGTCGAGCGGCTCGCCGGGGCCGTATTTGTAGGTGAGCGGCAGTTCGATCACGGTGTCGCCGCGGCGCTGCTGCCAAGTGTCGGGATAGTCGGCGAGCCGCACGCCGTGGCCGCGCTGGCCGCGCCCGGCGAGCACCTCATCGGTCAGATCCAGCAGTCCCGGTTGCTGTCGCCGTGCGGCCTTCCACCACGTGTCGAAGTGACGGATCGATGTGATGTCCCCCCCGACCCGATCGTCGTAGAACTCGAACAGGGTGTCGTCGTCGATCAGTTCGACGCGCCTGACCCGGGCGGCCATCCGGCGGAGTCGCTCCAGGAACTCGGCATTACGAGTGAGGAACTGCTGTCGACCGATCCACGCCTCGTCGGCGATGTCGCGCTCGACGAGCGCCTTCGTGATGAACCACGCCCGTGCCTCGGCGGCGTCGACGCGGTCGTAGCCGATGGTGCGGTCGCTCACGATCGGCAACCCGTACAACGTGACCTGTTCGGTGGCAACGGCCCGACCGGCCTTCGGGTCCCATCGGACGTTCTCGAACGAGCGCTTCACGATGTGCGCGCCGGCGCGCTCGGCCCACCGCGGTTCGATCTTGGCGACGCGTCGAGCGTAGAGCTGGTTGGTCTCGACCAACTCGGCGGCCATCACCCACGGCGCCGGTCGTCGCGTGAGGGCAGAGCCCGGCGCGATCACGAAGCGCGACTGGCGGGCGCCGATGAAGTCGCGGGTCTCGCGATCGCGCATCCCGATGTGCGACAGCAGCCCGGCGAGCACCGCCTGATGGATGTGGTCGGGATGCGACTGCTCGGTCGTCGGACGGATCTTCAGCTGCCCGGCGATGCGTCGGAGTTGGCTGAACAGGTCCATCCACTCGCGTACCCGCAGGTAGTTGAGGTACTCCTTGCGGCACATCCGCCGGAACTGGTTGCCGGACAGCTCACGTTGCTGCGCACGCAGGTGGTCCCACAGCGCAACGATCGACAGGAGGTCCGAGCCGTCGACCTTGAACCGGTTGTGGAACTCGTTCGCCTGTTCACGCTTGTCCTGCGGACGCTCGCGTGGATCCTGGATCGACAGCGCCGACGTGATCACCAGCACCTCGCGCACACAGCCGAGCCGGTCGGCTTCGAGCACCATCCGCCCGAGCCGCGGGTCGACCGGGAGTCGGGCGAGTGAGCGCCCGATCTTCGTGAGCTGGCGCGGCCCGTCCTTCACCCCGTCGATCGGCGCCTCGAGCGCAGCCAGTTCGTCGAGCAGGCCGTAGCCGTCGCGAATCGCGTGGCGATCCGGCGGCTCGACGAACGGGAAGCGCGCGACGTCGCCGAGACCGATCGCCGTCATCTGGAGGATCACCGAGGCGAGGTTCGTCCGCAGGATCTCGGGGTCGGTGAACTCGGGTCGGGCGTCGAAGTCCTCCTCGGAGTACAGGCGGACGCAGATGCCCGGAGCGAGTCGACCGCAGCGGCCGGCGCGCTGGTTGGCCGATGCCTGCGACACCGCCTCGATCGGCAGGCGCTGCACCTTGAGCCGTCGGCTGTAACGCGAGATGCGTGCCGACCCGGTGTCGACGACATACCGCACGCCGGGCACGGTGAGCGAGGTCTCTGCGACGTTGGTGGCGAGCACGATGCGCCGGCCCGGACCGCCCATCGGTGGTCGATCGAAGATGCGGTGCTGCTCGGGCGCCGACAGCCTGGCGTACAGAGGCAGCACCTCGGTGTCGCGCAAGTCGAGGCGGCGCAGCGCGTCGGCGGTGTCGTGGATCTCGCGCTCACCCGACAGGAACACGAGCACGTCCCCCGGCCCCTCCACCCGCAGCTCCTCGACTGCGTCGATGATCCCCTGCACCTGGTCGCGGGCCTCCCCCGAACCGTGTTGTGAGCGGTGCACGCGCATACCGCCCGCATCGCTCACAGCGCCGGGGTCGGGGTTGGCGTCGGGGTCGAGGGGCCGGTAGCGGACCTCGACGGGGAACGTGCGACCGGTCACCTCGATCACCGGACACTCGGTCACGCCGGTGCCACGCACCGGCGTGACCGGCCGGAAGTGGTCGGCGAAGCGCGCGGTGTCGATAGTGGCGCTGGTGACGATCACCTTGAGGTCGGGTCGCTGCGGCAGCAGCTGCTTCAGGTAGCCGAGGATGAAGTCGATGTTCAGGCTGCGTTCGTGCGCCTCGTCGATGATCAACGTGTCGTAGCGGCGCAGCATCCGATCACGCTGGATCTCGGCGAGCAGGATGCCGTCCGTCATCACCTTGACGAGCGTCGAGTCGCTCACCTGGTCGGTGAAGCGCACCGTATAACCGACGTCCTCGCCGAGCTTCGAGCCGAGTTCGTCGGCGACGCGCTCGGCGATCGTCCGGGCCGCGACCCGGCGCGGTTGTGTGTGGCCGATCATTCCGGCGACACCCCGCCCCGCTTCGAGGCACAACTTCGGAAGTTGCGTGCTCTTGCCCGACCCCGTCTCGCCGGCGACGATCAGGACTTGGTGGTCACGAATGGCGGCGAGCAACTCGTCGCGCCGCTCCGTGATCGGGAGCGAGTCGGGATACGTCAAGCGGCCCGTGGCGACGATCGCGTCCGCAGCGGCGCGTCGGGAGTCGAGATGGGCGGTGGACATGGCGGCTTCGACCGATCAGCCTGGCAGCCCGAAGCGCTTGCGCCACCCGAGGTTCGATGGCAGTCCGGGTGGGGACGGGGCCGGGGAGGACCGTAACGTCGGCGCACGATGACGTATCAGTCCAAAGTGATGACCGTCTACATCCTCGGACTGTTCATGACGATCATCGACGGCACGATGGTCAACGTCGCGCTGCCGACGATGGCGGACGACTTCGGCGTGGCAGCGACCGACATCGAGTGGATCGCCGTCGGTTATCTGCTCACCTACGCCGCGGTGATTCCGGCGGCCGGTTGGCTCGGTGACCGCTTCGGCACGAGACGGATCTTCGTGGGCGCCCTGATCGTGTTCGTGGCCACCTCGCTGCTGTGCGGTATCGCGCAGACCCTCGATCAATTGGTCGCGTTCCGGTTGCTGCAAGGCCTCGGCGCCGGGCTGGTCACTCCGATCGGAGCGGCAATGCTCTACCGCGCGTTCCCGATGGCAGACCGGGCGAAGGCGGCGATCGGCGTGTTGAGCGTGGCGGTGGTCGCACCGGCGATCGGACCGATGCTGGGCGGGATCCTGGTTGACACCGTGTCGTGGCACTGGATCTTCCTGATCAATGGCCCGATCGGCGTGGTGGCCATCGTGCTGGCGATCGTGTGGCTCGACGAGACCAAGCAGGAGGCGCCGGGTCGCTTCGACGCTGCCGGATTCGTGCTGTCCGGAGCGACCGTCGGCACCTTCCTCTACACACTGTCGATCGGACCGGAGCGCGGCTGGTTCTCGCCGTACACGCTGACCCTCGCTGCGGTCGGGATCGCCGCAGCGATCGCCCTCGTGGTGATCGAACTGCGGATTCCCGAGCCGATCCTCACCCTGCGACTGTTCCATGACCGGCTCTTTCGCACGATCAACGTCTCGGCCGCCATGGTGTACGCCGGATTCTTCGGGATGATCTTCGTCCTGCCGTTGTACCTGCAGAGCCTGCGCGGCTATAGCGCATTCGAGAGCGGTCTCGCGCAGTCACCGCAGGCGTTCGGTGTGTTCCTCGTGTCCAACATTCTCGGCAAACGCCTGTACCGGCTGATCGGACCCCGCCGACTGATGGTGGTCGGGACTACGGCGACCGCCGCGGTGACCTGCCTCTACGCCACCGCTGGCCTCGACACGCCACTGTCGACGATCGCGGCGCTCTCGTTCGCTCGGGGGTTGGTGGTCGGCATGGTGTTCGTCTCGATCCAGACCGCTGCGTACGCCACGACGTCTATGGCCGACACCGGCCGGGCGACGAGCCTGTTCAACACTCAGCGCCAGGTCTCATACGCCGTCGGGGTAGCGCTGGCCGCCACCGTGATCGCCGCGATCCTGCCCGACGCCGGAGATGCCGCGTCGGCCGCCGACCGGCTCGGCGCCTATCAGGCCGGATTCCTCGCCGTCGGTCTCATCATGGTGCCGGCGATCGTGGTGTCGTGGTTCATCCACGACGACGACGTCGCCGAAACTCGCGGCCTCGTCGCGCCCGCTGGCGCCACCCAACCCGCCCGAAGCTGACGCACCGAGTCGATCTCGCCCGCTCCTGTCGCAGACCCCAGGAGTTGCCGGTCAGTACGCGCCGTCGCTGCGAAGAAAGTCGAGGGCCGCAACGAGATCTCGGTCTCGTTCGAAACCTCGCTCCATGATCAGCTCGACCGCGGCACGCGCCTCGATCCAGTCGTTCTCCCGCGCCACCGCTGCGAGGGCCCGAAGGTCGTCGGCGTCGGCCGGCCGGCGACGATCATCCCTGGAGAGCACTTTCATTGCGATCAGGTGGCCAACAGTCGCCACAGGCACCGACAACCCGGCGACCACCACCAGGTCTTCTGCTGCGGCGACCACCTCGTGTTCGATCCCGCTCGACGCGAACAGGAGATCGGTGACGAGTTGCTCGGATCGGTCTGCCGGCAGCAGTCGGATCGTCGCCAAACGTCCGGTCGCTTGCTGTTCCACCGCAGCCGCCACTTCGTAGCCCACCGACCTCAGGTCGAGCACCAGTTGCTCGGCATCGCGATCGTCGTCGACAGCGACTGCCAGGTCGGCGTCACGTGTCATCCGCGGCTCCGCACGAGCAGACACTGCGAGTCCACCGACGAGCGCGAATCGGCGCTCGAGCACGCGGAGGTGACCGACGATCGCCTGCAGGCTCCGTTCGAGCGAGTTCATCGTGCGACGCCGACGGCATCGCCGTCGGGTGCACCAGGTCGATCGAGCCACCACCGCCGGACGTGTTCGGCGACGTCTCCTTCGGTGGCGGTCGGATGTTCCCGGCGAAACCGGGCCTCCACCATGTGCGATCCCATCTCCGCGAGCTCGCATGCCACGGCGACGCCGGAGATCGCGTCGGAACTCATCGTAGAAGTCTACGCGTGGAGCCTTTCGCGTCACGGCGTTTGGCGGCGCGGACGGCGGCGCCACCGATGCGCAGCATCCTGGTGTCGCCGAACGGTGTTCCGCCCACCTGGTTGAGGACCATGGCGACGGCGAGGCCTGATTCGGGGTCGCCCCACGCTCCGGAGCCGCCGAAGCCGAAGTGGCCGAACCCCTTGGGCAGCACGCCGGCGGTGGTGCCTGCGAGGTGGTACCCGAGCCGCCAATGCATGTTGAACATCACCGCCGCGTCGCGCCCGACCTTGCCGCCGGCTCCCACTCCGTCACCACCTATCCCGAGCGCCGATTGCTCCCGGGTCGCCTCGCGCAGCGTCGCCGGTGTGAGCAGCGCCGGCTCGTCGAAGGCGTCGGGCGTTGCGAGGGCGGCGTACATCCGAGCCAGCGATCGGGCGGTGAACACACCGTTGGCCGCTGGGATCTCAGCGTCGTGAATGTGGTCGGTCTGCCCGACTTCGAGAATGTCGTCGATCACGAGCGCCGAGTACATCGGTGCGTATCGGTTGAAACGCGCCGCCCCGCGCAGGAACTTGAGGAGGCGGATCGAGGCCTTCGGATCGACGAGCAGCCCGGCGATGCGATGGCGAACCTCCGGTGGCGCTCCGATGAACATCTGCCCGTCGAGGCCGAGTGGCTCGACAATCTCGCGCTGCATCGCCTCGTTCACCGTGAGGCCGGTGACGCGACGGATCACCTCGCCGACGAGCCAGCCATAGGTGAGAGCGTGGTATCCGGAGCGGGTGCCGACGTCCCACGCCGGTTCGGCGTCAGCCAGCAGCTGGATCATCGCGTCCCAGTCGAGCAGATTCTCGGTCGACTCGGCGAGGGCTCGCACGTCGTGCAGCGCGGCCTGATGGGTGAGCAGGTGACGCAGCGTGATGCGCTCCTTGCCGCGCGCTGCGAACTCGGGCCAGTACGACGCGACCGGAGCGTCGTAGTCGAGCACGCCCTGGTCGACGAGCCGGTGCACGATCGTGGCGACAACGCCCTTGGTGGTCGAGAAGCTCATCGACATCGTGTCGCGCTCCCACGGGTCACCAGCAGCGTTGCGTGCGCCGGTCCAGGCGTCGACGACGAGCTCGCCACGGTGGTACACCGCCACGGCCATGCCCCCGCCGGCGGAG
>JBGTCW010000160.1:0-14294 GCA_041748635.1 Ilumatobacteraceae bacterium
TAGATCGGCGAGCCGCAGTCTCCACAGAAGCGGCGCAGAACGTAGACCGCATCGCCGTGTTCGCCTCGGTCCTCGTAGGTGCTGAGATTTCCGGTGACGGCGATCTGAGCGTCGAGGGCGATGAGGTTGACGGAGAACGCTCCGCCGCTCTGGCGCTGGCAGTGGTCGCAGTGGCAGACGGCTGTGGCAATGAGGTCGCCCGACAGCTCGTAGTTGATCTGGCCACACAAGCATCGCCCTGTTCGAGTCATGTGCGAAAGCTAGTCCGGGCGATGGGATCGAAGTAATTTACCGTGGGTAGATTTCGGTTGACGTCGGGGAGTACTGTTGCCGACAACGGCATCAATCGAGTGACGACAACCGCGCGACATCATCCGAAAAGGGGACCGGAATGACCACGATCGACGAGACCACGCCCGCACACCTGCTGGGCAACGGCCGGCCGGTGACCGAGGAGCTCACGCTCACCGATCTCCGCGTCACCGGAGCGTTGCCCGCCGAGCTCGACGGTCGATACGTCCGCAACGGGGCCAACCCGTTCACCGGCTCGAGCGACCACCCGTTCTTCGGAGACGGCATGGTCCACGGCGTGCGGCTTCGTGACGGCGCCGCCGAGTGGTACCGGAACCGGTACGTGCGCACGCCGTTCATCGAGAACCCCGACATCGACATCCTCGATCCGAGCGTGATGATGGACATGAAGTCGTCGAAGGCGAACACCCACGTGTTCGGTCACGCCGGGCGAATTCTCGCGCTGGAGGAGGGGCACTTCCCCTACGTGCTCGACGGCGACCTCGACACCGTCGGTCCGCTCGACTTCGGCGGCACGCTCACTGGATCGTTCACCGCACATCCGAAGGTCTGCCCGATCACCGGTGAACTGCTCGCCTTCGGCTACTCGGCCTTCGAGCCCTACCTCCGCTACCTGCGAGTGTCGGCCGACGGCCGCCTGGTCCAGACCGAGGACATCACCGTCGGCGGGCCGACGATGATGCACGACTTCAACGTCACCCAGAACAACGTGGTGTTCATGGACCTGCCGGCCGTGTTCGACCTCGAGATGGCGATGCGCGGCGAGATGCCCATCCGCTGGGACGACGACTATCCGGCGCGCCTCGGCGTGATGCCGCGCACGGGCAGTGACGCCGACGTGCGCTGGTACGACATCGAACCCGGCTACGTCTTCCATCCGATGAACTCCTACGAGGACGGCGACACGATCGTGCTCGACGTCGCCCGGCTCAGCCACGTGTGGCGTGACTCGATGATGGATTTCCCGTCGCCTGAGCTGTGGCGCTGGACGATCGACACCGTCAGCGGCAAGGTCACCGAAGACCAGATCGACGATCGCCCGGCGGAGTTCCCGCGGGTTGCCGACTCGGTGGTGGGTCTCCGTCACCGCTACGGCTACATGATGGCGATCCCCGACAACGCCGACTACAGCGATCCCATGAGCCAGACCGGAGCGATCGTCAAGTACGACCGCGAGACCGGCGATCGCACCGAGCACGTGCTGGGCCGAGGCCGCTTGCCCGGCGAACCCGTCTTCGTGCCCGCCGAAGGTTCGACCGCCGAAGACGACGGGTATCTGATGACCTTCGTCTACGACGCCGAGACCGACTCGAGCAGCTTCATCGTGCTGGACGCGGCGACCATGGACGAGACACCGGTCGCATCGATCGATCTCCCGCGGATCCCGTTCGGGTTCCACGGCAACTGGATCGACTCGACGGTGGCGTCGTGACCATCGCCGAGCCCGACACCTGGAACAGCCCGCACCTCCAAGGGGCGCTGGCACCCGTCTTCGACGAGCGCGACGACACTGCCCTCGAGGTCGTCGGCGAGATCCCAGCGGCGCTCGACGGCTTCTTCGTCCGCACCGGTCCGAACCCGCAGTTCGCGCCGCTCGGCGCGTACCACCCGTTCGACGGTGACGGCATGCTCCACGCGGTCTACCTCCAAGACGGCACCGCGCGATACCGGAACCGCTGGATCGAGTCGAAGGGGCTGCTCGCCGAACGCGCCCGCGGGCGTGCCTGCTACGGCGGCATGAGCAACTTCTCGTTCCCCGACGACGACGTGATGCGTGAAGGCGGGATGATGAAGAACACCGCCAACACCGCCACGGTGCGTCACGCCGGTCGATTCTTCAGCCTCATGGAGGCGTGCCTGCCGACCGAGTTCGACCGAGACCTGCGAACGCTCGGTGAGTTCGACTTCGGCGGCCGACTCACGGGGTCGTTCACCGCCCACCCGAAGGTCGACCCAGTGAGCGGCGACATGCTGTTCTTCGGCTACAGCCCGATGGCGCCGTTCCTGCGCTATCACGAGGTCGATGCATCGGGACAGTTGGTGCACAGCGCCGACATCGATCTGCCGGCCGGGGTGATGATGCACGACTTCGTGATCACCGAGCGGTACGCCATCTTCTTCGACTCGCCGTCCGTGTTCGACCTCGACGCGATGATGTCCGGTGAACCGGCGCTGAGCTGGCGACCCGAGAACGGCACCCGGATCGGTGTGCTGCCCCGTCGTGGTACGTCGAGTGACGTCCGTTGGTTCGAGATCGACAACTGCCAGGTCGTGCACTTCTCGAACGCGTGGGATGACGGCGACCTGATCGAGATCCGGGCCCCGAGGATGCCGGACATGCCGGGTGGATTCGAGGCCGAGCCCGGTGCGGCCCGCGAGCCGATGCCGTGGCGCTGGCAGATCGACCTCGCCAGCGGCGCGGTCACCGATCAACAGACCGACGACGTGCCCGGTGAATTCCCCCGCATCAACGACGCCATGATCGGCCAGCGCAATCGCTACGGCTACGACAGCACCGCTCGTGGGTGGGAGTTCGACTTCGACTTCAATGGCGTCATGCAGTACGACTACGAGCTCGACAGCTCTGCCGTCCACCACTACGGCGACACGGAGGTCAGCGGTGAGCACGTCTTCGCCGCCGATCCGGAGGGATCGGCCGAGAACGACGGGTGGCTGATGACGTTCGTGACCGACCGCACAACCGAGACATCCGAGCTGGCGATCATCGATGCCCGCGACGTGTCGGCCGGCCCGATTGCCCGGGTCAAGATGGCAGCACGAGTCCCGATCGGATTCCACGCCAACTGGTTCGCGTCGGACTGACGTTCCGCTCAGCCAGCGATCGAGCGGACGGTGCCGGCCACCGGGTCGACCTCGACCATGCTGCCGTCGACGATCGACAGCGCTCCCGATGCACCGATCACGGCGGGGATGCCGAGTTCTCGTGCGAGCACGGCGGCGTGCGACATCGCGCCGCCGTCGACGGTGACCACGGCGCCGGCAATGCTCAGCACGAGGTTGAACGCCGGTGAGGTCGCTCGTACGACGAGTACGTCGCCTGGCGTGAGCCGCTCCATCGCGTCGTCGGCCGAGTCAGCGACGACGGCCCGGCCGCTGTAGGTGACGGTCCCGACCCCTGCGCCGCTGAGCGGATCGCTCGCCGTGGGCCCGGTCAACCCGGTGTACTTCAGGGCGAACTGCACCATGGCGACCGTCGTGGCGAGCGGGGCCGGCAAGCTGTCGAGCGGTGGCGGTGGCTCCGCTTCGCCGATGATGGCGGGCGGAGTGCGCGCAGCATCGGCCCGTCGTGACGCCGCCCTCGTGGTCAGCTCGTCGTGTGACGGCCCAGCCGTGACGAACAGGTTCCGCGCCTCCTCTGGTGAGAGTTCGAAGACGAGGTCGCCGACGCCGAGCCGTCGTCCGGCCTCGAGCAGCGCTCGTCGCAGCAGACCAACGGGCCACTCGACTGTCATCGGACCCTGGTCGTCACGCATGTCCATCACGTTGCGGGCGTCGGCGAGCAGCCGATCGAAGTCCTCGCGATGCTCGGGCGAAACCCGCTCGCGCAGGCTGACCGCCTGCGCCTCGTGGTCGTACGCCGGGGTCGGACGGGCGGTGCGAATCGTGGAGAGCACGACGTCCGGGAGCTCGCGGAGCGTCGATGCGGTGATGTCGTAACCGGTCGCCAGCACGTTGCCGTGCTCGCGGAGGTGCTCGTCGAGGAGCGCGGCCGCCTCGCTCGACACCGCACGCACGTCGTCGAGCGACGTGATCGGCCGGCCGGACTCCTCGACCAGCAGCCGGAGGCGGTGCAGGCGCTCACGGGGGAGCACCGTCGACGGTGACGCGCCGGCCAGCGCCTGGATCGCGTCGTTCGGGTCGATGCCCCAGCCATCGCACTCGTACAGGTAGCGAGCGATCGGGCCCAGGTCGTGTCCGTGCAGCCAGAAGTGCAACTCGAAGTTGTCGGCCAGCAGATCCAGTAACTCGCCGACGTGGCCCCGCAGCGCGTCGTCGTCGAGCGTTGACAGATCGATGTCCTGGAGGCGCAGGTTGGTCTCGCGGAGCGCCGGTCGGAGTTCGTCGTGCCAACGCCGGACCACGTCGTTGGACGGAGAGGTCGCGAGCGTCGCAGCCGCGCGCTTCGCCCGGGCGCGGAACTCGGGGTGGACGCGTGCAGCGAGCCACAGCACCGGCGCCGGCGGAGGTTTACGCGGCGGCTTGTCGGCGCCGATGAGGGGCCGCAACCGGGTGTAGTTGAAGCCGTTCACGAACTGGCTGTCGAGCGTGTCCGCCGGCACGCCGACCTCGGCGAACACCCGGCGGAGCCCGTTCGTTGCACCATGCGACAGCAACCACTGACTGATCGGCGTCACACCGCCCGTGTAGTGCGACCGATCCAGCTGCCACTCGCCGGGTCCCGGCGCGACGAACATGTCCCCCATGCCACGACATCGTCGCAGAACGCGAGATGACTGGCGTTCATCATTTGTGATGACACAAGCCAAGGAAATCTTTCCTGCAGATGGGAATGGGTGGTGGAAACCGCCGGTTGTCCACAGAGTCGCCCCACAGCGGCGGTCCACCCCCCAACCAGGAGCAACACACCATGTTCACCCGCAAGGACCCGATTCATCCGTCCCTCCTCGCCAGCGAGTTGGCACTCACCGTGCCGGCGAACGAGCTCGAGGTCCTCGATCGCCTCGCCACGACCATCCAGATCGCTGCCGGCGACGAGATCATGCAGGCCAACGAGTTCGGTCGTGAGTGCTTCATCGTCATCGATGGTGGCTTCGACGTGCAGCTCGACGATGCCTCGATCGCCGTCGGTCCGGGTGCCGTCATCGGCGAGATGGCACTGCTGACGCTCAAGCCGCGCAACGCCACGGTGACGGCCACGGTCGACTCCAGCGTGTACGTGCTCAATCGGTCCGAATTCTCGACCGTGCTCGATACGTGCCCGAAGCTGTCTCGCTACGTGTTCGACGGCGCCCTGCGCCGAGCGGTCGCCGCTGCCTGAGAGCGGCGTCGGCTCAGGACTCGAGCGCAGCGCGAAGCTGCTCGTAGGCGTGGTCGGCCATCGAGGTGTAGAGCAACTCGGCACCGGCGAACCGCCGGGCCTCTTTCGCGAGCGCCGGGACGTGGACCTGGTCGGCCAGAATGACCACCGTCGAGGTACCCGGCTCGACGGCGTCTCGGAACCAGGCCACCCACTCGTCGGGAATGCCGAGGTCGACGATCTTGGCCGTGACGGCGCCCGAGGCCGCGCCGATGCCGAGTCCTGCGATCCAACCCACCGGCCCGCCGAGCACCAGGCCGAGCAGGCTCGTCCACATGGCGCCGTTCAGCGCAGCTCGTCCCGGGGTGGGGTCGATCGTCTCGACGACCTTCACCGAGCCGTCGGCGCTCTTGGTGACCACGACGGCGTCCTGGAGGTCGAGCGCCCCGCTCTCCTTGAGTCCACCCATCGCCAACAGGTACTGCTGGGCGAGCACCTGACGGTCGAACGACACGCCGATGATCACCGGAGCGCCGGGATCGGAGATCACGCGGGCATCGGGTTCGATGCCGGCCCGCAACGACGGGTCGGGCGGGTCGAACGCCGCCGGTCGCGAATCGCTCGTGGACGGGTCGTTGCTCATGGGACGAGTGTGCCACGGCATCGACACGCTGCGGCGTTGTGTGGGTGGGATCTACTTCGTGGTGACGGTGACACCGTCGGTCACTGCGGATTCGTCGAGGCCGACGGGTTCGTCGTCGATCCCGAACACCCAGCGGTAGAACCCGGTGGTCGCCTGGTCGATGCCGGGCCACACCTCCTGGACCGGACGGTTCGGCTCTTCGCAGCCATCGGTGGCGATGCGTCGCAGTCGCTCGTCGAGGAACGCGCCGAGGCCGGCCTGCTCTGCGAGGTCGATCAGGTTCGAGTCACCCGCTCCGATGGCGCAGAGATCGGAGAACGCGAGATGTCCGGTGTCCTCGAACACCCAGAGCCACGACGGAGCGGGCGCCAGGCCGAACGCGTCGACAGTGCGTGACGGTTCAACGATGCCGTCGAGTCCGCCCGCCATGAACAACGACGGCACCGCCGGGACACTGTCTCGAAGTCCCGACGAATACGAGACGTAACCCAGGATCCCATCGTCCAGTGCGACCTCGGCGATCGTGCCGCCTCCGGCAGAATGACCGCCGAGCGCCACTCGGTCGTTGTCGAGCGCGCCACCGAGCAGCGAATCGTCCCCGAGGGTTGTCAGCAGCGTGCGCATCGCACGCACCTGGTCGACCGCAGGCGGTTGATCCTCGGCGGTTGCTCCGAGGGCGTTGTCCAGGTCGCGACTCGGATGGTCGGTGGAGGCGGTGATGATGCCCCACGAAGCAAGATGCGCAGCGAGGTGGCTCGACTGCAACCGGTACGCCGATGCGCCATGGCTGAACAGCACGATCGGGAACGGGCCATCTTCGGCCGCTGCGGCATCGCGTGCGGCCTCGATGGTGAACGAGTCGTCGATGCCGTCGGTGATGAGGGCACCGACGGCCGGCGGGAGGAAGTCGCGGACCTGGTACACGACCGTCGCGCCGACCGCGGACTCGTCGGCCGGATACCAGATCTCGACCTGACCACCCTCCGGTAGCTCGCGGGTGGTCACGCCGACCGCATGTGGACCTCGTGCGGCGAGTTCGGAGGGTGTCACCGCCGGCTCGGTGGCGTCCGTGGTCGCAGGTGTCGTGTCCGGCGGTTCCGTCGTCGTTGCCTCAGTCGTCTCGGGCGCCTCGGTGGTCGCACTGGTTCCGGCAGTGGTCGTGTCGGCAGCACTGTCGGAGTCGGAGCCGCAGGCGGCAAGTGCGAGCACGGTGGTGGCGAGGAGGGCAGGGAGGAGGCGACGCATCGGCGGCGAGCGTAGGTGCCGCCGGTGGCGTGCGCTCACTCCGGCCCTCGGCGCCACCGACGTGAACGACCGCTACCCTCACGGTGTCAGACGATCAGAAAGACCACGATGATGGCGCAGGCCAAACTCACACCCCTCCAGCAAGCCGAAGCCGACCGCGTTGCCGCCGCACAGGCGCGCGCCAACAAGGTGGCAAAGTCCTACTCCGACGAGGAGAAGGCCACCCGCAAGGAGCGCGTCGCGAAGGCCAAGGACGCCATGACCCGCTCGGTCGGGCTGAAGGGCGCTCACGTGGCGCCCGCTCGTGCCGCGATCAAGAAGTACCTGCAGAACCTGAACGACCCGAAGCAGCCCGACGAGCAACAGTTCGAAGCGCTGGTCGAGGCACCGTTCAAGGCCCCACCGAAGAAGAAGACCAACGACCAACGTTTCTGACCTGCCCGCAACCCACCCGTTGCGATGAGCGAAACCCCCGGATACCGCACGTTTCGCTCATGGCTGATCGTGCCGTAGCGCTGCGATGAGCGAGATCACCGGATTCCGACGGCTTCGCTCATCGTTCGCGGTGGTTGGACGGGGTCGGTGATGTGCTTGAGTGGGTCGATGGCCGCTGAACTTCCCGCAACTGCGCTCGAGCTGCGCTCGACCCTCACCGCTGACGGCGTCGTCACGCTCGGTCTCCGCGAGACCGACGTCGTGGCCCCCGCCGACGACCAGGTCGTCGTCCGAGTCGAGGCAGCGCCGATCAACCCATCCGACCTCGGGATGATGCTCGCCGGCGGAGATGCAGGCGCCGCATCGGCCGCCAGCGAGGGAACTCACCCCGCCGTCGCCGTACCTGTCGGCGAAGCCGGCGTGGCGGCGCAGCAGGCCAGGATCGCCAAGCCGATGCCGGTCGGCAACGAAGGCGGTGGCGTCGTCGTTGCGGCGGGCTCGTCGTCGGCCGCGCAGGCATTGCTCGGCAAGACGGTCGGATTCCTGTCCGGCAACGCCTACGCGCAATACCGGACACTGAACGTTCTCCAATGCCTCGTGATGGCCGACGGCACCGACCCGGCCGACGCAGCCGCGGCGTTCGTCAATCCGCTCACCGCGCTCGGCATGGTCGAGACGATGCGGATGGAGGGCCACACCGCGCTCGTGCACACCGTCGGTGCCTCGAATCTGGGTCTGATGCTCAACCGGATCTGTCTCGACGACGGGGTCGGACTGGTCAACATCGTCCGCAAGCCCGAACATGTCGAGGAACTCCGCATGGTCGGCGCCGAACATGTCGTCGACTCCAGCGCCCCGGGCTTCCTCGACCTGCTGACCGATGCGCTGCGAGCGACCGGCGCCACGATCGCCTTCGACGCCATCGGTGGCGGCGACCTGGCGGGCACGCTGCTGTCGAGGATGGAGAAGGTGGCATCAGAGCAGGCCGGAGACTTCAACCGCTACGGCTCCGCCACGCACAAGCAGGTGTACATCTACGGCGGCCTCGATCGCAGCCCGACCACGCTGCGGCGCGACTTCGGGATGTCGTGGGGCCTCGGCGGCTGGCTGCTGACACCGTTCCTGACGAAGATCGGTCAGGAGGCCGCCGACCGTCTGCGTCAGCGAGTCGCCGATGAGATCACCAGCACGTTCGCCAGCAGCTACGGAACCCGACTCTCGCTGTCCGAGGCGGTCGACCCCGCCCACGTCCAGCGCTACGCCCGCATGGCAACCGGCGACAAGGCCCTGATCACCCCACACGCCTGATGTAACGATTGGTGTCTGACACCAATCGTTACATCAGCGGCCGCCTTGGCCGTCGTCGACCTTGATGACCGTGCCCGTGACCATCTCGGATGCGGGAGACACGAGATAGAGCAGGGTGCTGTCGAGATGCTCCGGTTGACCCATGCGCTTGCGGGGGAAGTGGCGTGTCAGGTCACCCATCCGTTCGATCATGCCGTCCGACATCTCCGACGCGAACAGTCCCGGCGCGATGGCGTTGACGTTGATGTTGTAGCGCGACCACTCGACCGCGAGTGTCTCGGTCAACCGGTTCACGCCGGCCTTGGTGATCGAGTAGAGCGCAGCACCGCCGCCGGAGTACGAAAAGCCGCCGATCGAGGAGATGTTGACGATGCGGCCAGGCAGCTGCAGCTCGATCAGTCGCCTGGCGACGCCGCACGACAGCAGGAATGGTGCGCGCAGGTTCGTGTCGAGCACCTGGTCGATCAGTTCGAGCGGCATCTTCGTGGCGTATTGAGCGTCGGGGATGCCGGCGTTGTTCACGAGGATCTGCACCGGGTCGAGGTGCTGTTCGATCGTCGCGATCGCGTCGGCGAGCTGTTGGGCGTCGGTGACGTCGAGTTGGACCGGCAAGCACACGCCGCCGGCGTCGGTGATCTCACGTGCGACGTCGTCGAGTCGATCCATTCGACGGCCCGTCGCCACGACGCGTGCGCCATGGGCTGCCAGGAGCACGGCGAATCGACGACCGAGCCCCGACGACGCGCCGGTGACGAGGGCGACCTGGCCGGCGAGATCGAGGGGCGGGAGCTGGTGCGCATTCGGGGCCATCTCGGCATGCAAGCACATCGGGGGGTCTGCTCCGAAGATGAACGAACGGCGACATGAGCGTCGGTCGTTCGAACGGTGCCTCAACCCGGCGTACCCTGGCGCCCGTGGCAGATGTGTCGAAGATTGCAATCAGTACCGGCGGTGGGGATGCTCCCGGTCTCAACGCGGTCATCCGGTCCGCAACGTTGGCGGCTCGCAACCGTGGATGGACGGTGGTCGGAATACGCGACGGCTTCAACGGCATCATGCACCCGGAGGAGTATCCGGACGGGGGAACCATCGACCTCGACCGGCAAGCGGTCAGAGGGATCTCGCACCTCGGCGGCACGATCCTCGGGACGACCAACCGCGGCAATCCGACGTCGTACCCGGTACTGCAGGACGATGGCACCTACGTCGAGGTCGATCGGACTCACGAACTCGTCGAGAGATTCGCCGAGAACGGCATCCACGCGTTGATCACGATCGGCGGTGACGGTTCGCTGCGCATCGGCCAGCACCTGCACGAGCACGGCCTGCGGGTGATCGGCGTGCCCAAGACGATCGACAACGACCTCGACAAGACGACGGCCACCTTCGGCTTCGACACCGCCGTCGACTTCGCGGCCGAGTGCATCGACCGATTGTTCACCACCGCGACCTCGCACGGTCGGGTCATGGTCGTCGAGGTGATGGGGCGCGACGCAGGGTGGATCGCGCTGCACGCTGGAATGGCCGGCGGCGCGCACTGCATCCTGATCCCCGAAATCCCCTACGAGCTCGAACCTGTCGCAGAGACGATCCTGCAGCGTGACCGCTATGGCGCACGCTTCTCGATCGTCGTGGTGGCCGAGGGAGCGAAGCCGGTCGGCGGCGAGGTGTCGGTCATCGGCAAGGCAGTGGGCCAGGCAGTGCAACTCGGCGGTGTCGGTGGCAAGGTGGCGGCTCAGCTCGCCGAACTCACAGGGAAGGAGACCCGCACGGTGGTGCTCGGTCATCTCCTGCGAGGAGGTTCACCGACGGCGCTCGACCGGCTCCTTGGTCTGCGGTTCGGTGCGGCTGCGGTCCGCGCGATCGAGGAGGGCCAGAACGGCATCATGGTCGGTCTGCAGCCGCCCGAGGTGGTGTACGTCCCGCTGGAGGAGGCCGTGCGGCAGATCAAGGTGGTCCCGCTTGACGGCGACACGATGAAGACCGCACGCGACCTCGGCATCAACTTCGGCGACCAGATGCCCGGGACGCTCCTTGGACACTGAGATCGCCGGAACCGACGCCAGCGCTGACGCTGCAGCGTTGCGCGAGCGTTTGGTCGAGACGACGGAATTCCTGCGGCAGGTCGCCGCTGCCCCCGATCTGCTCGGTGCGCTCACACCGCAGGAGAAGCAGGAGTTGCTCAACGCGGCCGGCGACGTCTTCTCTCCCGATCCCGAGCGACGCCGACTCCGCGCGAAGGCGCTCAAGCTGCAGCGACGTGCAGCCAGGATTCGCCGCGATGAGGAGGTGTTGGGCGGAACGGGCATCCGCGCCTTGCGCGAGCAGACGGTATTCACGACACCGAACGTGTATCCACCCGCTGACTTCCGCGAGCTCGACAGCGCACCGACAGAACGCATCGAGACCGTGGACGAACAGCACTGCTACGTCTGCAAGGCGAAGTACCGGGAGGTCCACCGCTTCTACGACCAGCTGTGTCCGAGTTGTGCCGACTTCAACTTCTCGAAGCGTGGCGAGCTCGCGGACCTGAGCGGGACCGTCGCGTTGTTGACCGGCGGTCGCGTCAAGATCGGCTACCAGGCAGGCATCAAACTGCTGCGCTGTGGCGCCTCGCTGATCGTCGCAACCCGATTCCCGCGCGATGCCGCCGCCCGGTACGCCCAGGAACCGGACATAGCGGACTGGGGTGATCGACTCGAGGTGTTCGGCCTCGACCTTCGACACACTCCGAGCGTCGAGGCGTTCGCCCACCACGTCCTCGAGTCTCGTGAACGCCTCGACTTCATCGTCAACAACGCGTGCCAGACCGTGCGACGACCACCGGAGTTCTACCGTCACATGATGGCCAGCGAGCAGGCTGCGCTCGACACGCTGGCGCCGGAGGTGCTGCGGCTCGTCGGGGCGTACGAGGACGTGCGTAGCCATCGCATCGAGCACACCGCCGGGCAAACCGCGGGCGACGTCGCACGACAGGAACCGGAGCTCGTGGGGCTGGCACAGGCGGCGGCGATGTCGCAGATCCCGTTGCTGCGCGACGACTTCGACGCCCAGCCAGCGCTGTTCCCCGAGGGTCTCCTCGATCAGGATCTCCAGCAGGTCGACCTGCGCGGGCGGAACTCGTGGCGGCTGTTGCTGCACGAGGTGTCGACCGTGGAGATGCTCGAGACGCAGTTGGTCAACGCCGTTGCACCGTTCGTGCTCAACGCACGGCTGAAGCCGCTGATGGAGGCGACGCCGGGCCGGCACAAGCACATCGTCAACGTGTCCGCCGTGGAGGGGCAGTTCTACCGGTTGTTCAAGACGACCCGCCATCCGCACACGAACATGGCCAAGGCGGCGTTGAACATGATGACGCGGACGTCGGCGACCGACTACCACGCGTCAGGGATCCACATGAACAGCGTCGACACCGGCTGGGTGAGCGACGAGGACCCGGCGGCGATCGCCGATCAGAAGCAGGCCGAGCACCGATTCCACCCGCCGCTCGACATCGTCGACGGCGCCGCCCGCATCGTCGACGCGATCATCGACGGCGCCAACACCGGCACGCACGTCTGGGGTCAGTTCCTCAAGGACTACCGCCCCACCGACTGGTGAGCGTTACATCAGGGGTCAGACCCGCGATGTAACCGTCAGGTCGTTACATCGCGAGGCTGTCCCCTGATGTAACGCCGTGGTGAAGTGCATGACGCCGTCGTCGAATTGGGAACGGCGGAACATCTTGCGGTCCTTGGCGTAGTCCTGCGGATTGATCCACGGCTCGCGGTCGCCCTGCTTCGGGGATTGGTCGGCAGCGCGCTGGATGTAGCCGGAGCTGAGGTGGTCGAGCATCGGGCGTGTCTGCATCGCTGCGTCGGATGGCCGCAGGCGTGGCGTACAGATGTCGGTGCCGGTGTCGTTCATGTGGTTCAGGAGTCGACAGACGTAGCGGGCGATCAGATCGGCGCGCAGTGTCCACGACGCGTTCACGTAGCCGAACGTCGAGGCCAGGTTCGGTACGTCGGAGTAGGCGAACCCCTTGTAGGCGATTGTCTCGGAGAAGTCGACTGGCTCACCGTCGACGACGAAGCCGACCTCGCCGAGCGTCACCATGTTCAGCCCGGTGGCCGTGACGACGATGTCGGCGTCGAGATGCTCGCCCGAGACGAGACGGATGCCGGTCTCGGTGAAGGTGTCGATGTGACCCGTGATGACCGAGGCGGAGCCGCTCGTGATCGCCTCGAACAGGTCGCCGTTCGGCACGAGGCACAGTCGTTGATCCCACGGAGCGTAGGTCGGCGTGAAGTGGGTCTCGACGTCGTAGTCGGGGCCGAGCGCCTTGCGAGCACGATCGATGAGGTACTGCCTGGCCTTCTCGGGGTTCTTGCGCATCCGCTTGTACAGCACCTGTTGGAGCACGGTGTTCTTCGTTCGGGTGATCGCATACGCGGTGCGGTCGGGGAGCATCTTTCGCAGGGTGTTGGCGATCACGTCGACATCGGGTCCGGCAGCGACGTAGGTCGGTGAACGTTGCACCATCGTGACGTGGCCGGCGGTCGACGCCATCGCCGGCACGAGCGTCATCGCGGTCGCTCCCGAGCCGATCACGACGACCCGCTTGCCGGCGAAGTCGAGTCGCTCGGGCCACTGCTGGGGGTGGATGATCTGCCCGCCGAAACGGTCGCGGCCAGGGAACTCGGGCGTGTAGCCCTCGCGATACGAGTAGTAGCCCGCACACATCGACAGGTAGTTGCACGTGTACGTTGCGGTGCCGCCGTCGGTGAGATCCGCTTCGACGGTCCACGTCGCCGTGTCGCTCGACCACTCGGCGCTCCGCACGAGGTGCCCGAATCGAATGTGGCGCTCGATGCCGAACTCGGCCACGGTCTCGCGCAGGTAGGCCAGGATCGACGGGCCATCGGCGATCGACTTCTCCGCGTTCCACGGCTTGAACTCGAAGCCGAGCGTGTGCATGTCGCTGTCGGAACGGACGCCCGGGTACCGGAACAGGTCCCACGTGCCGCCGATGTCGGCGCGCCCCTCGAGGATCAGGTACGTGCGGTTCGGTGACTCGACCTGCAGGTGGTAGGCGGCGCCGATGCCGGAGATGCCGGCACCGATCACGAGCACATCGACGTGGTGGGCGGTCATGCGGCGACGGTACCGGCTTCGTCGCGGTGACGCCTCCCCGACCGGTGAGCGTTACATCGCGGGTCTGACCCCTGATGTAACGCCGAGGTCAGTGGTCTGCTCGGCCCGCGAGCAGCTGCGCCGCCGCGCGATGGCTTGCCACGCAGGCGGCGATCGGGTCATCGCTCCAGTCGGGCGACGTGAGGAATCCGGCGGCGAATGCGTCGCCGGCGCCGGTCG
>JBGTCW010000161.1:0-1818 GCA_041748635.1 Ilumatobacteraceae bacterium
CTGCATCAGCTCTTCGACGGCCCGCGGGGCGAGGTACGTGCGGTACTCGCCGGGCGTGAGGCTGATGGGCTCGCGTTCGAGCGCTGCGACCTGACGGGCCGACCAGTCGACCTTGGCGGCGAACGCGTCATCGTCCCAGTCGAATCCGGCGTAGAGGTTCTTCGCGGCCTTGTCGGCGCGCAGGTAGAAGCACCAGTCGAGGTTGAACGTCGACGATTGGAACCAGTTGCGCTGTCCGAGGCTGTTGGCGAACCCCTGGAACGTGTCGCCGGATGCGTAGATCCCGACGAGGTCGCGGCCATTGCCTGCCGAGCGGATCTCGGCGAGCGCCGCATCGGGCTCGGGGATCGAGCCGCTCTCGACGCGCTCGGTCGACGTCGGTTCGATGTTGTAGAGCAGGAACGGGTCGTCGGCGACGTAGGTCCGCTGCTCGCGCAATTGTGCGAGCAGCGCGGCGAGGCGTGCGTCGTCGACGCTGCGATCTCCCGACAGTCGGATGCTGCCTCCGGTGTGCCGGCGACCCTCGACGAGGTCGACGGCCAGCGTTCGTTGGTCGACGGTGCCGGCCTGGCGGACGTCGGAGTTGTTGAGGCGGATGAAATCGGTGCGTTCGCCGGAGAAGTTGGCGAGCAGCACCTCGTCGCCGGTCAACGTGGCTGTCGCCGCGGTGACCAACTCGTCGAAGTACGCCTGATCTTGGCCCCCGGTGCCCTGGGCACGGGGGGCCGAGCTGGTGCTCATTTCTCGCCTCCGAAGACATCGATGTTCGAGAACAGACACGCCGGCGACGCATGGCCGGTGCCGATGACCTGGTTGAGTTCGCCCTTGCCGCAGTTGGGGGTGCCCATCACGGTGAAGCTGTTGCGGTCCGCGACGCCGGTGAGGCTGCGCCAGAAGGTCGACGAGATGCCGCGATAGCCGGGGTTCCGGACGGCACCGACGATCTCGCCGTCCTCGATCAGTTGGCCGTACTCGCAGCCGAACTGGAACTTGTTGCGGCTGTCGTCGATCGACCACGAGTTGTTCGTGTGGAGGTACACGCCGTGCTCGATCGAGGCGATCAGCTCGTCGACGGTCGACTCGCCGGGCTCGACGTTGAGGTTGGCCATCCGGTCGATCGGGGGACGATTCCAGTTCTGCGCGCGGGAGTTGGCGACGCCCGGGAGACCGCTGCGTTCCTGCGACGTGGTGCCGCCGAGGCCGCGCACCAGGATGCCGTTCTCGATCAGGTGCTGGCGTTCCGCCGGCGTTCCGTCGTCGTCGAATCCGTACGACGCCAGCTGGCCCGGCACGGTCGGGTCGAACGTGACGTTGAGCAGCTCCGAGCCGTACTGGTATGAACCGAACATGTCGGGTGTGACGAAGCTCGTGCCGGCGTAGTTGCGTTCGTCGCCGAGGATCCGGTCGAGCTCGAGTGGATGACCGATCGACTCATGGATCTGCAGGATCATCTGATCGGGGGCGAGCAGCGCGTCCATCACACCAGTCGGGCAGTTGGGGGCGTCGAGGAGTTCGAGCGCCTGCTCGGCGATCTGGCTGGCAGCGTCGCCGAAGCCGTATCGACCGAGCACTTCGGCACCGCCCTGCCCACAGAACCCATGGCCGCCGAAGGTGCGGGTCTGAGTGTTCGTTCCCTCGTTGGCGGTTGCGTTGAGGCTCGGGTAAACGAACCGGAACCGTTGCTCGATGCGCCCGGTGTCGCCGCTGCGCGAGGCGGTCAGGAGCAGTTGATCGACGTCACGGCGCGTGAGTGATGCTCCCCAGTTGACGATCCGGTCGTCGATGCCGAGCAGACGCGACTGCTGTTGCAGCAGTTCG
>JBGTCW010000162.1:0-3848 GCA_041748635.1 Ilumatobacteraceae bacterium
CGGCGAACGGAATCGACCACCGGCAGTACAGTCATCGGGGTCGAGCAGCGGAAACTTGACAAGAGGGGGAACGCAATGCCCACACGACGAGCCGACGATGTCGAGGTCAGCGGTGCCGATGTGACCACCAAGCGGACGCTCGCCACCCTGTCGCACGCGGTCGAGGCGATCGCCGCCGCCGCCGGGCCGGATGCAACGGTGATCTCGTTGTTCCAGCAGGGCCCGTACTTCGCGCCGATGGCCACCCGATACGCGCGGATGGTCGAGCGCGGGTCGACCGTGGTCACCGCCTATGTGGGCGACGGGCCGATCGTCGACGGCGCACATCACGTCACGCTCGCCCATGACCACCCACTCGCGTCCGAATGGTCGATCGTGCTGATCACCTCCGGCGTCGCCGCCCACGTATGTGGCGAGGACCTCATCGACTTCGACCCGACCGCAGCCGATCTCGAATCCGGACGCCGCTTCACCGCAACGTTCGGCTTCGATCGCAGCGTTGCCACCGAACACGCCGACCGACTGATGGACCAGCTGGCCCCTCAGCTCGAGGCCGACGTGGTCCAACGGATCCGCCAGGCCATCAGCACTGCTCGCATCGCGCCGGCGAGCGTGCCCGAACGGAGCCTGTCGGCCGCGGCCAGCGTGCTGGCAACACGGCTCGACCGCATGCAGCGCGAGCTCGCGGATGCATCGACACGTCTCGCTGCCGAGACCGCGCTGGCGACTCGCGATCCACTGACCGGGCTGCTCAATCGTGAGGGCCTCGAGCGCTGGCTGGGCGGCGCCGACGCGGACGGCCTCGCGATGCCGGCGATGGGCGTCGTCCTGGTCGACCTCGACGGGTTCAAGCTGGTCAACGACACCTACGGCCATGCGGTCGGCGATCGGGTGCTGGTGGGCGTCGCTGGCGCCATCCTGCGGTCGACACGCTCCGGCGACGTAGCAGCACGCTGGGGCGGCGACGAATTCATCGTGCTGTGTCCTCACGTCTCCGACGATGAGCTCAGCGCGATCGCCGGACGGGTCGTCGAGGCGATCGGCGATGTCGACGTCGACGGTGCGAGCGTCACCGCGTCGGTCGGGGTCCAGACCTGTTCGACTCGACCACTGCCGCTCGAGGGCGCCGATGCCGCCATGTACGCAGCAAAGAGCGCCGGCGGTGCACGCTTCGGAGTCGCTGCGCAGTAGCTGCGCGGGGATCACGACGATCGACGGGCTGACCGGCGGCCGGCGACGCGCCGAGCTCCTGCCAGAGCGTGTGGTCGATGCCTCGGATCGACCATGTGGACACCGGTCACTGACCGGTCAAGCAACGGCATCGACGTGCCGATGAAGCAGGCGATGATCGCAGTGGCAGTGAACAGCGTGGACGGCCTGGACGAGCAACTCGTCCAGCTGTCGGCGAACGTGTTGTTGGCTCGGCTGCCCTTCGGCGTGCTCGTGATCGACGCGGCGGGCACCGTCAGGTTCGCCAACGACCGTGCGCTCGAGCTGGTCGGGCTCGACTCGCGGAGCGACGCCATCGGTCGCCTCGTGACCGAGTTCGTCGCCGACGACGACCTCGGCTTCCTCGTCGACGGGCTCGTACGAGGCGCGGACTTCCCCGACACCATCCTCGGGCCGTTCCGATTGCGTCTGGTCGACCGATCGGGCGCCACCCACTGGTCCGAGTGCTGGGCCTATTCGGTGCCGCTCGACCCGGGCGCTAGCGGTTACGTGGTCACGATCACGCCCGAGTCGGTCGGCGTCCGACTGGCGATCGCGGCTGCAGAGATCGCCTCCAACGGTGACGTGAAGCCCACGTTGGCGACGATCTGCGACGCGCTGGGTGCCTTTCCCGTCGTCGCCACCGCCTCCGTGCTGATGGTGAACAACGGCGCGGTTCGTGAAGCGATCGGGTCGTGGCCGTCATGCCTGGACACACATCTGCACGACATCGATGCCCCATGGGCATCGGTCGCGCGTGGGGCGCGCGACCGCGAGATCGGCATCCACGAACTGCCGTTGGCGATCCGCACGTCGATCGCCGGCGAGGGCTTCTCCGACGTGTGGCTGCGCGCGGTCGACGTCGACGGTCATCGCCGGGCGGTGATCGTCGCATGGCGCTCCGAGGTCGCTGTGCCGACGCCGAATCAGTTCCGGCATCTCGACCAGGCCGTCGACATGGCGGAGCTGGCACTCAGCCGCCGAGATCACGAGCATCGGCTGCGCCATGCCGCCCACCACGACGCCCTCACCGGCGTCGGCAACCGGGCTCGTCTCAACCATCGCCTGACCAACGCACCGCTTCCCGGCGGCCTGTTGTACATCGACCTCGACAACTTCAAGCAGGTGAACGACGAGGATGGACACACCACGGGCGACGCCGTGCTCCAGTGGGTCGCCGTTCGTCTCACCGAGGTCGCCGACGACGTCGGCGGCGGCGAGGTCTTCCGCGTCGGCGGCGACGAATTCGTGGTCGTCTTCGACTCGTCGAGCGACACGCAGGCGCTGACCGATCGGATGGAGATCGCGGCAACTGCGGTGTTGCAGTGCTTCCACGACGAGATCCACGTCGACGGGGTTCACACGGATGTCACCGCAAGCGTCGGACTCGCCATCGCGCGCCCGCACGACACGTGGAGTGACATGTTCGCCCGCGCCGATGCGGGGCTCCTGGCCGCCAAGCGGACGGGCAAGCACCGTTGGAGTCGCTCACCCGAAGCCGTCCCGACCTGACGCGCCCGCGGACGAGTCGGTCACTCGAGCCGACCCCCACCCCACCCCACCCCGAAATCTGGCACGAATCGTTCGAATCTCGAACGATTGATGCCAGATTTGGGGGTGCTACCAGAGTTCCGGGGGCAAATCGCGAGTCAGTTGGGGTGGCGATCGAGTGCTGCGATGACGGCGTCGGCGGCTTCTTCGGCGGTGAGCGCGCTGGTGTCGACGGTGAGCTCGGGCGATTCGGGTGGCTCGTAGGGCGAGTCGATGCCGGTGAAGTTCGCCAGTTCGCCACGCCGGGCCTTCGCGTAGAGGCCCTTGGGGTCGCGTTGCTCGGCGACGTCGAGTGGGGTGTCGACGAACACCTCGATGAACTCGCCGTCATCGACCGCCTCGCGGGCGAGGCGCCGCTCGGCGCGGAACGGTGAGATGAACGACACCAGCACGACGAGGCCGGCGTCGACCATCAGCGCGGCGACTTCGGCGATGCGGCGGATGTTCTCGACGCGGTCGGCGTCGGTGAAGCCGAGGTCACGGTTCAGGCCGTGACGCACGTTGTCACCGTCGAGGAGGTAGGTCCGCACGCCGCGGGCGTGCAGTTTCGACTCGACGATGTTCGCAATCGTCGACTTGCCGGAACCGGACAGGCCGGTGAACCACACGACCGCCGGGTCGTGGCTGTTGAGTTCGGTACGGGCCGCCTTGTCGACCTTGACGTCCTGCCAGTGGATGTTGTGCGAGCGCCGGAGCGCGAAGTGCAGGAGGCCGGCGCCGACGGTGACATTGGTGAGCTTGTCGATCACGATGAAGCCACCGGTGTCACGGTTGACGGTGTAGGGGTCGAACGGGATCGGCCGGTCGAGGCTGATGTTGCACACCCCGATCTCGTTCAGCTCCAAGGTGTTGGCGGCGAGGTGGTCGAGGCTGTTGACGTCGACGCGATACTTCGGCTGGGCGATGGTGGCGCCGACGGTGCGGGCGCCGATCTTGATCAGGTACGGCCGGCCGGGCAGCATCTCGTCCTCGTGCATCCACACGATGTGCGCCTCGAACTGATCGGCGACCTCGGCGGGATCGTTCGCACCGCAGATCAGGTCGCCGCGGCTGGCATCGATCTCGTCCGCGAGCGTGATCGTGACCGA
>JBGTCW010000163.1:0-2525 GCA_041748635.1 Ilumatobacteraceae bacterium
ATGGCGACCTTGTCGCCCTTGCCGGCGAGCACGTGACGGTCGAGGCAGTTGTACGCCACGTTGAGTTGGCCGCCGACGAACCACTTCGCATCGGGCAACTCCCAGTCGAGAACGGTGTCCCACGGCGTCGCCCAGTCGACGAGATCGGCGGCCTGGCGCGCCCAGAAAGCCTCGTCGTCCTCGGCGGCTTCGTCGTACAGGAAGGTTCCGGTGACCAGCGCGTTCGCCTTGAACGCGTCAGGCGGCGGGAACTTCCGGTTCTCCGCGCTCAACGCATCGATGGTGTCGTGGTGCTCGTCGATCCCCTCAGCCATGCGATCGATGGTAGATCACGAGCGGGCTCAACGGTCGGGACGACGAGCCGCTGGCCGGCAGAGCAGCGTGCTCCCTCCGATCGCCACGAGTCGACGATCACGCGTCCAGACCTGGCCGACGCCGGCCACGAGCCCGCCGGTTGCGACCGGTGCGCTGGCTTCGCTGAGCAGCCACGGCTCGTGTGCCGTCGTGCCGACGAAACGGGCGGTGACCTCGATGGTGGGTGCGAAGTGCGCAAGGTCGCCGACGTGGGCGCGGGTGGCCGACGGCCACGAGTCGAGGTCAATCAGGATGAGCGAGCGGCAGGCATCGACCCACGGTTCGGCAAAGGTCTCTGTCGGCACGAACTTCACCCAGGCTCGTGTCGCCGGCTCGGAGATCTCCCGGTTCTCCCAGTCGGCGATCCACTCGGTCGGCCGTTGTTCGATGTTCGACCAGAACGGATGGCGCGGCGGACCGTCCTGCCCATCCAACAGTTGCTCAACGTTCTGGAGTTCGTCGGGATCCGGAACGTCGTGGGGGCAGAGCGAGGTGTGGTGTTCGAGTCCGTCGAGATCGCCGTCGACGCCCCACACCGTGGCGACCAGCAATGGGCGCCCCTCCTGGCGGACCCGTGCGGTCACCGAGCTGGCGACCTTCGTGTGCCGATTGACCTCGACATCGATGTCGACCGGTTCGCTGAGACCGACCCCGACGAAATGCGCGTTGATCGACGCCGGTCGGAGGCGTCCGCTGGCGACCCCCGAAGCGCGCATTGCTACCGATGCGAGATACCCCCCGTTCGGGCCCCAGATCTCCCAATCGGGCGACAAGTTGCACGTGAAGGTCGACGGACCCGTCTGGTCAACGGCCGTATCGGCGGCGAGATCACCCATCGGTCGATGCTTGCAGACCCGACGATGGCCCGCGACACGAATTCGCCGCGACTCGAGCGGTGGCTCGGCGGTCCGCGGCCGCGGCCGGCAACTGTGTCGTACCCCCTCGTCATGATGGGAGGTATGAGTTCTTCGGCCGCTGCCACGTCGATTCACCTCGACGGCGAGGTGTCGTTGAGCGGTGTCGAGTATCTCGATGCGTGGCGAGCCGCGGTACGACCGTTCCCGGGTTCCGTGCCACCATTGGCCGGCTTCGACCCAGTCGGCGGCGCCGACCCGGCAGCCGACGGCGATGACGTCGCCAGTGCGATCACTGCTGCGGTAGCGGCGGTCGCAGCAGTCGGTGCGCTCGATACCTGCGTGATGGGACCACAGTTGCTGGCTGAGCTGGTGGCTGGTGTCGAGCAGGTCCGCCGGATGGTCGACGCCGCCGCCACCGACGTCGCATGTGTCATCGACGCCCGTACTCCGTTCCGGTCGCAGGGCTACTTCAACGCCCGCACATACCTCAAACAGCGTGCGCAACTGTCCGGGCCCGAGGCGTATCGGCGTCTCCAGACCGCCCGCATGCGCGACCGGCTGCCCGAATGGGACCAGGCTGCACGTGACGGGCGTGTCGGTGTCGCCCAGAGCGAAGCCATGGGCTGAGTCGCCGCGAACCCCCGCATCGACCCCGTGCTCCTCGCCCGCGATGCCGGCATGCTGCTCGATGACGCCGTCAACCTGCCCTACG
This sequence comes from Ilumatobacteraceae bacterium, assembly GCA_041748635.1. Taxonomy (GTDB): domain Bacteria; phylum Actinomycetota; class Acidimicrobiia; order Acidimicrobiales; family Ilumatobacteraceae; genus Sva-07. The sequence goes on from JBGTCW010000163.1 coordinate 1,924, forward strand.
TCGAGTTCGAGGCCAATCTGCACATGTGGGAAGCGCTCGCCGATCCTGTCGGCGACGCGGATCGCACCGAACGCGCCCGACAGCGACGCACGTTCAATCTGCAACCTCAACCTGATGGTGGTTGGAACCTCACCGGGTTCCTCCCCGAACCCGGTGGGGTCGAGTTCGCCGAGATCTTCGCCTGGTACATCGACGCCGAATGGCGCCTCGACTGGGCCGACGCCCGACTGCGACTCGGCAACACCGCAACCCAAGCCGACCTTGTTCGCACCGAGCCACAACGACGAGCCGACGCACTGCTCGCGATGGCACGAGCATCAGTCAGCCGCGACCCGAACATCGCACGACCAACAACCTCGGCGATCACCGTCGACGTTTTGCTCGATCACCACACCATGCAAGCCCACGCAGCAGGACAGACCCCGGACCCGCGCCGGTTCCGTAACGTCATCTCGCGCACACAATCCGGGCGGCGTCTCCATCCCGACGACGCCATCAACGCCGCCCTCATCGGCCACATCCGACGCGCCGTCTACGACACCAGCGGCACCATCATCGAACTCGGCCGCCGATCACGACTCTTCCGCGGACCCGCCCGAGAC
>JBGTCW010000164.1:0-5757 GCA_041748635.1 Ilumatobacteraceae bacterium
GGATGGAGGAGACGTCGGGGCCGGTCAGCCGCCCGAGATGTCGGAGACCTTCTGCTTGCCGGCGCGGATGAACGGCATCATGTCGCGCAGCTCGCCGCCGATCTCCTCGATCGCGTGAGCCTTGCCCTCGTCCTGCATGCGCTTGTAGTTCGGGCGTCCGGCCTCGGACTCGGCGATCCACTCGGCGGCGAACTGCCCGCTCTGGATCTCGGCGAGGATCTTCTTCATCTCGGCCTTGGTGTCGGCGTTGACCACCCGCGAACCACGGGTGAGATCGCCGTACTCGGCGGTGTCGGAGATCGAGTACCGCATGCCGGCGATGCCCTCTTCGTACATCAGGTCGACGATCAGCTTCACCTCGTGCAGGCACTCGAAGTACGCCATCTCCGGTGCGTACCCCGCCTCGGTCAGCGTCTCGAACCCGGCGCGCACGAGCGCCGTGAGGCCGCCGCAGAGCACCGCCTGTTCTCCGAACAGGTCGGTCTCGGTCTCCTCGGCGAACGTCGTCTCGATCACGCCGGCGCGGGTGCCGCCAATCGCGTCGGAATAGGACATCGCGACGTCGCGGGCTGATCCGGTTGCGTCCTGCGCAACGGCGATCAACGCGGGAACACCACCGCCCTCGGTGTAGGTGCGTCGCACGAGATGGCCGGGACCCTTCGGGGCGATCATGATCACGTCGCAGCCGGCCGGCGGGTGGATGCGGTCGAAGCGAATGTTGAACCCGTGGGCGAACGCCAGCGCCTTGCCGTCGGTCATGTGCCCGGCGATGTGGGCGTCGTAGATCGCCTTCTGCTCGGTGTCCGGCGCGAGCAGCATGATGACGTCGGCCCACTCGGCGGCCTCGCCGATGGTCATCACCGTCAAGCCCGCAGCTTCGGCCTTGGCCGCCGACGACGACTCGGGCCGCAGACCGACGACGACGTCGACGCCGGACTCCTTCAGGTTGAGTGCATGAGCGTGGCCTTGCGAGCCGTAACCGATCACGGCCACTTTCTTGGCACGGATGATCGACGGATCTGCATCCTCGGCGTAGTACACGGTGACGGCCATCTCAGCCAGCCTTTCCAGATGTGGGAGTGGGGTTCAAGGCGCGCAGTCGTGCGCCGCGATCCAGTTTGGGCAGCGCCACGCGACCGGTGCGCTGGAGCTCCACGATGCCATACCCGTCGAGCAAATCCTCAAAATCGTCGAGCTTGTCCGGATGTCCCTCGAGGCTCACCGTGAGCACCGATTCGGCCACGGCGATGATCTTGCCCTCGAAGATGGTCACGAGCTCGACCACCTTGGCCCGCTGCTCGTCGGGTGACTTCACGGTGGCAATCAGCAACTCGCGTTCGACCGAGCGGCGCGGATCGAGTTCGGAGATCTTGACGACGTCGATCAGCTTGAACAACTGCTTCGTGATCTGCTCGAGCGGCGTCGACTCGACGTCGACGACGATCGTGATGCGGCTCATGCCCTCGTCCTCGGCGGGTGCGACGGCGAGCGAGAAGATGTTGAAGCCGCGCCGAGCGAACAGCCCGGCGACTCGAGCGAGCACGCCCGGGCGGTTCTGGACGAGCACCGACAAGATGTGGTGATTGAGGGTCTGACCCCCGTACTGGTTGATCGTGGTCATGACTTCAAGCCCTCGGCTCGGTCTTGCTGGGTGGGGTGCAGGATCAGATCGTCGTTGCTCGACCCTGCCGGAACCATCGGAAACACCTTCTCGGAGGCGTCGGTGCGGAACTCGATCACGACGCTGCGATCCTTGATCGAATTCGCCTTCTCGATCGCCGGGCCGACCTCTTCGGGTGACTCGACGAGGATGCCGACGCAGCCCATCGACTCGGCCCACATCACGAAGTCGGGGACCTTGGCGTTGAGGTACACCTCGGAGTAGCGCTCGTCGTAGAACATCTCCTGCCATTGACGCACCATGCCGAGGTAGCTGTTGTTGAGCAGCGCCACCTTGATCGGCAGACCCTCGACCGTGGCGGTCACGAGTTCCTGCGCAGTCATCTGGAAGCAGCCATCGCCGTCGACGGCCCACACGTCACACTCGGGCTTCGCAGCCTTTGCGCCGATCGCTGCAGGGATCGAGAACCCCATCGTGCCGAGCCCGCCGGAGTTGACCCAGGTGTACGGCTCGTTGAACTCGAAGAACTGCGAGGTGTACATCTGGTGCTGACCGACGCCCGACGCGACGATGGTGTGCGGAGTGGCGAGCCGGTTGAGTTCCTCGATGCAGTACTGCGGCTTGAGCGCCGCGCCCGGCTCGGACTGCTCGTAGACCATCGGGAACTGTTCGCGCCAGCCCGACACCTTGCTCTTCCATGCCGACGTGTCGGCCTGGACCGTGCCGGCGCCGATCATCGCCTTGATCTCGGAGATGATCTCCTCGATCACGTACTTGGCGTCGCCGACGATCGGCACGTCGGGTCGTCGGACCTTGCCCTGCTCGGCGGGGTCGATGTCGACGTGGATCACCTTGGCCTGTTGGGCGAATGCGTCGACCTTGCCGGTGATCCGGTCGTCGAAGCGGGCGCCGAGGGTGATCAGCAGGTCGGCCTGCTGCATCGAGGTGACCGCGGTCGCATTGCCGTGCATGCCGGGCATCCCGAGGCACAGCGGATGGCTGTCGGGGAATGCACCTCGAGCCATCAGCGTGGTGACGACGTAGCTGTCGATCAGTTCGGCGAGCTCGCGCAGCGCCTCGGCGGCGCGCGACTTCAGGATTCCACCACCGGCGTAGATGATCGGGCGCTCGGAGGTCATGATCAGCCGAGCGGCCTCCTTGATCATCCGCGGATGGCCTTTGACGTTGGGTCGATAGCCGGGCAGCGAATCGAGCACGTCCTGGTCGCTCGGCCAATGCCAGGTCATCTCGTTCTGCAGCACGTCCTTCGGCACGTCGATGAGTGTCGGGCCGGGACGACCCGTCGTGGCGATGTGGAACGCCTGGCGGACGGCCATCGGGATGTCGTCGGCGGACATGATGAGTTCGTTGTGCTTCGTGCACGAGCGGGTGATGCCGACCGTGTCGCACTCCTGGAATGCGTCGGAGCCGATCGCCGCCGTCGGGACCTGGCCGGTGATCGCCACCATCGGCACCGAATCCATGTAGGCGTCCATCAGCGGTGTGACGAGGTTGGTCGCAGCCGGTCCCGAGGTCACCATGGCGACGCCGGGCTTGCCCGACACGTGGGCGTAGCCCTCGGCCATGTGTCCGGCGCCCTGCTCGTGGCGCACGAGGACATGGCGGATCGGGCTGTCCATGAGCGGGTCGTACGCCGGCAGGATGCAGCCGCCGGGGTAGCCGAAGATCAGATCGACGTTCTCGTACTCGAGTGCTCGGATCAGGGCTTGGGCGCCGGTGAGTCGTTCGGTCATGTCAGTGCCTTTGTGTGAATGTCGGTGGTGTTCGGAGTGAAGTGGGTGAGGTCGGACGGATCTTGAAACTGCGCCGAAAAAGCAAACGACCTCCCGTCTGGGAGGTCGGAGCACGCGCAGCGGGGGGCCGGGCGTGCTACTGGATGAGTACTACGAGCAGGCTCGGGAATGCGGGGGTGGTCGTAGTCACGGGGGACATCATAGTCCTCTTCGGCGCGTCCGGGGCAAGTCATGAGCGCGTGAGCGACGACAGACCCCCGAAGATCGACGAGATGGGGCTCTAGAGTCCGGGCATGGCTGCAACGATCATGGACGGTACTTCTCTGCGCGACGAGATCGTTGCGGGGCTCCGAGCCCGGATCACCGCAGCCGGTTCGCCCGAGATCTGCCTCGCAACCGTGCTGGTCGGCGACGACGGCCCGAGTCAGCGGTACGTGAAGATGAAACACCAGAAAGCAGCGGAGGCGGGGTTGGCGTCGCGACACATCGATCTCCCGGCCACCGCCACTCAGGCCGAGGTCGAGTCGGTGGTGCGGGGTCTGGGGCTCGACGCCGGCGTGCACGGCATCCTCGTGCAGCTCCCGCTTCCCGACGGTCTGGATCCGGAGCCGGTGATCGATCTGATTCCGCCCGAGAAGGATGTCGACGGACTGACCGAGCGATCCATGGGACGCCTCGTGCGGGGACGTGCCGGGCTGGTCGGTTGCACCCCGCTCGGCGTTATGCGTCTGCTCGAGCGCTACGACATCCCGACGAGCGGTCGCCGTGCTGTCGTCGTCGGCCGGTCGACGCTGGTCGGTCTCCCGCTGTCGCTGCTCCTCGCCCGCAAGGGTGTCGACGCCACGGTGACACTCGCCCACTCGCGCACTGGCGACATGGCTGCGGTCGTGCGAGAGGCCGACATCGTCGTCGGTGCCGCCGGCCAGGCCCGCATGATCACCGCCGACATGGTGAAGCCGGGGGCGACGGTGATCGACGTCGGCGTGTCACGTACCGAGTCGGGCATCGTCGGCGACGTCGACTTCGGCCCGGTCGCCGAGATCGCCGGCCACATCACCCCGATGCCCGGCGGCACCGGGCCGATGACGATCGCCTGCCTCCTCGAGAACACCCTCACCGCCGCCCAACTCCAAGGCGCCTTCCCCACCTGAGTCCCCGTCAGCTGGCCAGCCGGTCCTCCCGGACCCGACCCGGAAGGACCAACCCGTCGTCCTTTCCCAGTCCTCCCGGACCCGACCCCAGAGGACCGTGCTGTGATCCGGACAACACGAGCTCCCGGAGCACAGCCGAGCGAAGCGTGCCGAAACGCTCGGACTCTGCGGCACGCACTCGTCCCTGCCGCGCCAGCCGGCGAACGGAACTCTGGTCGCTGAGGCCGTACCGGTCTGCCAGTTCGTTGGTCCCGGCTGCACGGAGTTCCACCGCGAGCGTGATTGCGAGCATGCGCAGCGATCCACGTCGCAGCTGGTCGGAGTCCGCCAGACCAGCCACGACGATCACCGCCCGTTCGATGTCATCGCAGGTGGTGGTGTCCAATGCGGGCAAGTGCCCGTGCCCGACGCGATCGGAGGTTTGCGGCGTGAGCACGAAGTCGAGATGATCGTCGGGTCCACTGAAGCCCGCAGCCACCGTGTCGGTGGCCAACCAGGAGGGGGCGGTCCGACGGCCCAGATAGCACCCGAGGCTCGACCACCGGTACGCAGGGAGCGCTCGTGCTGGGACTATGGCGAGCGGGTTGCGGTGGATGTAGCGTGCCGACCAGATGAGCTGTTCGTCGCTCGTGATCGGAACATTGCGAAAGCGACCGGTGAACAGTGATCCGGTCCGCTCGACCCGTTCGTTGTACGCAGCGCCGTAGCGGCCACACAACCGTTGCATTGCTTCGGACAGCCCACCATCCGGGTCATGGACGAGCAGGTGGAAGTGATTGGTCATGAGTACATACGCATGGAGGCTGACGCCGAAGCGAGGCAACGCTTCGCCCATCAGTTCCTCGAACAGCACCCGATCCCGGTCGGCGCTGTGGATGTCTTGCTTGTCGGCGCCACGGTTGTAGACGTGGTTCCACTCGCTGCTGGTGAGGTCTCGTTGTTGTCTTCCCATGACCCCATCGTGACGAACGGGTGTCACGGTCCTCCGGGGTCGGGTCCGGGAGGACTGATCCGGTCCTCCGGGGTCGGGTCCGGGAGGACTGGTCAGCCGGCTTCGGAGTGGGTGACGGGCTGCTCGCCCATCCACTCGCGCAGGGTGTTCTTCATTTTCGTCTGCTGGATGAACAGGTCGCTCTCGGCGGGCGACTCACCGGCAGCCTGCGGCGCCTTCAAGTAGAAGCTCAACCATTCCTGCACCCCGGACTCACCGGCGCGGTGAGCGAGGTCCATG
>JBGTCW010000165.1:0-3336 GCA_041748635.1 Ilumatobacteraceae bacterium
GCTCGGTGAGCAGCGCCGCCCAGGCGGCGTCGCTGTAGGCGATCAACAGCGGCGACTCCAGGCGATGATGGAAGGCGTCGGCTCGGGCGAACCACCGGTCGGCCTCGTCGAGACGGCCGATCACGTGGTCAAGGCGTCCGAGCCAATACGCGATGACCGGCATGACGGTCGAGTTCCCGGCGGTGGGGAGCAGGTCCGGGTACTCCGACATGCGCTCGTGCAGCACACGCGCGGCGTTGGTGTGGCCCGTGGCGGCGGCGGCGTCGGCCCACGCTGCAAAGGTGTAGGTCCAGCTGAGGTCATCGGGCGCTTCGAAGCCTCGGTCGAGATCACCGGCGAGGACTTCGACCGCCCGGTCGGTGTCGTCGCCGTGGGCGCACGCCATCGCGAAGAAGGCCCGGTAGGCCGGCTGCGAGTTCATGGCATCGCCGTCACCGGCGATGACCTCGGAGAGCTCGTGGAGTCGGCCCTGGTGGTACCACACGTTGCTCGTCTGGACGGCGTAGAGGCGCGCGGCGTCGGGTTGGTGGAGTTCCGCACCGATCTCCCGAGCCGTCCGGGCCAGGTGTTCCGCCTCGGCGAGTTCGCCCCACAGCATCGCCGGCGTCACGTCGTCGACGGCCCGACTCCACCATGTCCACGCGTCACGCATCTCCGGATCGAGTTCGGCGTGCTGGCGGGAGTGGCGGCGATAGGCATCGAGATCGCCGACTTCGAGGGCGGCGCTCTGGATCGCTCGCGCCGTCCACGCCAGCGTGCGTGGGTCGACGACGGTGGCCGCGATCGTCGAAGCCTCGGTGAGCCAGGCCCTCCTCGTCTCGGTGGTCGGCGGAGCTCGCACTGCCCACGCTGCCTGGAAAAGGACTCGAGCGAGCAACACGAGGTCGCCGAGGCGCCGCGCCATCGAGACGGCTCGGTCGGCGGCGGCACGTCGTTGCTCGAGTGGCCACGAGTAGTAGCTCTCGACGGCCAACCTGGCCAGGAGCCGGGCGCGGTCGGGACTGTCGTCGTCGCCGATGCGATCGAGCGCCCGCTGCAACATGGTGATCTCGGCGCCGTCCGTCTCGAGGGCGTTGCCGTGCCACGGCCGGCTGCGGGCGAGCGTTGCACTGACCAGGAGATCGACGGCACCGATGTCGTCGGCGAGTTGGGCAGCACCGAGCAGGGTTCGTCGGTGGGAGTCGAGCCCGACCCGGTCTTGTGCGGTCCCGAGGCCGAGCAGGACCTCGACCCGTCGACGTGGATCGGCGTCAGGGGCGCGATCGATCAGGTCGAGAGCCTGACCGAACCAACGCAGCGCTTCGTCGGGCGCAAGTGCACCGAGCGCTCGGCTCCCGGCGAGCTGTGCGTAGTGGAGCGCCTTGGCGGCGGCAGCTGGCTGCACCGCTCGACTCCAGTGATGCGCCAGCTCACCAGCACGAGACGCGGGATCCACCGCATCGAGAGCTTCGATCGATTCGGCGATCCTGCGGTGGATTCGCGCTCGACGGCTCGACGACAGTCCGTCGTGGAGCGTGCGCGCGATCAAGGCGTTGGCGAACGCGTACACGTCGAACCGATCGCCGGTCTGCAAGATCGCCGCCGTCACGGCGGCGTCGCACACCTCGATCGCGACATCTTCGTCCACCCCCGCAGCTGCAGCCAGCAAGGCCACGTCGAAGTCGCGCCCGATCACGGCAGCGTGGGTCAGCAGGCGCTCTGCCTGCGGGCCGAGGTTCCCGATCCGCCGGCGGACCACCTCTTTCACGCTGTCGGGCAGTCCTGTGGCGGTCATGGCGGCATCGCCGATCCAGCGATGCGGTGCCACGGGGTCGATCCGACCGGTGTCGACCAGGTGCCGGAGGATCTCCTTGGCGAAGAACGGGTTGCCCGCCGTCTCCGCCGACAGCGCGTCTCGAAGCGCCATCCCGGAGTCGTCCAGCTCCTCACCAGCCACCTGTTCCAGCAACTCGCGCAGCTCCGCGTCACTCAGTCCCCGCAGCTCGACCGAGTCCACGCCCGACTCCCGATGCACGGCAGAGAGGACGTCGGACATGGGATGACCGACCGCCGTCTCGGTGTCACGGAATGCGCCGACCAGCATCAGCCGCATCGGACGGTCGTCTGCGACCAGGTGGCGGAGCAGTAGCAACGACTGGCGATCCGCCCAGTGCAGGTCGTCGAGGATCAGCAGCACTCGCCGCACCGCCGACACACGTGCCAACAGATCGACGACTGCTGTGAACAACGTGAGCCGCTCGCCATCGCCGTCGCCGGTCTCGAGTGGTGTCGTGCGAGTTCGCCGGCCCATCGCAGGCACGAGCCGTGCGAGGTGGGCACCCTGGTCCTCGACGTGAGCGGCCAACACCTCGTGCGGAGCTGCGTCGATCAGTTGGCCGAGCGCTTCGATCCATGGCTGATACGGGGCTCCCAGGTCCTGATCGCACCGCCCGTACACCACCAGTGCACCAGCGGTGTGGACGTCGATCGCCAACCGGGCTGCCAGCGTGGTCTTACCGACGCCTGGTTCTCCGCTCAACAACACCATGCGACGAACCGACTCGCGCAGTGCGGTCTGCCACGCGTCCAGCATGCGCTCGTGCTCGACACGACGACCAGCGAACCCGAAGTCAGCACAGCAGTCAATCGCCCCGGTAGCCCGACGACCGCCGACTCCGCCAGTGGCTCCCACGACACCCGACATGCCGCCACACCCTCGTCCAGCCCCTTCAGATCCAGCGCACCCACCGACTCGAACGCAGCCGCCACCCGCGAACCCGCCAACATCCGCGCGAGATCACTGCACAGGATCTCCCCACCCTCCGCGGCAGCGCACAAGCGTGCCGCCTGGACCACCGGCAGCCCGAAGACGTCGCCGTCGGCCTCGTCCACGTCACCCGCCGCGATCCCCACTCGTAACGACAGTGGTTCGGTCGCCCGTCGGCTCCACCGCTCGACCAGCTGCTGCATCGCCACCGCCGCCGCGACCGCCCGCGCCGCGCCGGTGAACACGACCATCAGTCCGTCACCCAGGTTCTTCACCTCACGACCATCGTGAGCCTGGATCGCCTCCCGCAGCACTGCGAAGTGCGACTGTCGCATCTCCTCGGCCGCCACCTCGCCCACCCGCGACAACAACGCCGTCGAGCTCACGAGATCCGTGAAGACGACCGTCACCGTCGATGCCATCCGCGACCTCCCCGCGACACGGCGAACGCTTACCACCACCCATTCTGGCGCGACTTCCGATGCTCCTGGAGAGTCGTCGGCTTCGGGTCGGGCGACATCGGGTCGCTACGGTCGGCGGGCGATGACTCCCCCGATCGACGTCGACGTCTTCCAGCGCGGCGCCGCCGA
>JBGTCW010000166.1:0-1608 GCA_041748635.1 Ilumatobacteraceae bacterium
CGGCTGGATCGAGTCGGCGCGGAGCACCTGATCCATGCCCGAGTCGTCACGCTGCCAGTGCTCCCACTCGACGTCGGCGAACAGATACCTGGCGTTCGGGAACGTCGGGACCCACGCACCATCGACGAGGCGTGTGTTCCATCCGACGTGGTCGACATGGAGGTGGGTGCACAGCACGATGTCGATCGACTCCGGCGCGAAGCCGGCGGCGGTGAGGTCGTCGAGGAACGGTCCCGAGCGCATGCTCCACGACTCGACCGGCCGTTGCTTGTCGTTGCCGAGGCACGTGTCGACAACGATGCGCTGCCCATCGCTCTCGACCACCAGCGCCCGGATCGTCATGTGGACCTTGCCCTCGGGGGTCGCATAGTCGGGCACCATCCAGTCGATCTCCTGGATGCGTTCTGCGGTGGCATCCGGCAACAACCAATGCGCCGCGGAGGTCGTCGTCAGCTCAACGATCTCCGTGACCCGAACGTCCCCGATGCTCCACATGCTTCCCAGCCTGCCACGCGTCCGCGGGCGCTCGGCGACCGGGGCGCGCGCCGAGGGTTGGAGATCCGCCAGCGTGGAACGCTCTGCCCATGACCAAGATCAGATCGAGCCGTTCCAGCCGAGTTCGCGATCGGCGCGGGTCCGGTGGTGGCGGATCACCGTTCGGCGGCCGAATCCCCGGCCTCGGCGGGGGTGGCGGGGGTGGCGGCGGTCGCGGCATCCCGATGGGAGCGGGTGGTGGCGTCATCGGGCTGATCATCCTCGCTGCGGTGATCTTCCTGCCGCAGTTGCTGGGCTCCGGTGGTGGTTCGAACGACTCCGGTTCAGCGTTGCCTGCGGTCGACGACGGCACCGGTTCGACGGCGTGCGAGACCGAGATCGAGCAGGTGGTCTGCGGCGCTGTCGACGACGTGTCGATCTACTGGGAGAGCCAGTACCCACAGTCGTTCCAGGGGGCCTTCCCCGGCACCGACACCGTCTTCTTCTCCGGTGTCGTCCAGACCGGTTGCGGCCGAGCGACCGCCCAGACGGGGCCCTTCTACTGTCCGGGCGACCAACTCGTGTACTTCGACCTCGACTTCCTGCAGCAGCTCCAGACCGACTTCGGTGCCACCGGCGACCTCGCCGCGCAGTACATCGTCGCCCACGAGTACGGCCACCACGTCCAGAACGTGACGGGCATCAGCGATCGCGTTCGCCAGATTCAGCAGCAGTCGCCCGAGTCGGCGAACGAGTTCAGCGTGGCGCTCGAACTGCAGGCCGACTGCTTCGCCGGAGCGTGGGCGTCGTCGGTTGCCGAACGCGGTTTGTTCGACCGAGAGGGCGAGGTCGACGAGGCACTCGCTGCTGCCGAGGCGGTCGGCGACGACCGGATCATGGAGTCGGCGGGCGCGGAGGTCGACCCGGAGAGCTTCACCCACGGAACCGCGGAGCAGCGCCGGACGTGGTTCGAGACCGGCTTCACCACCGGCGACCCCGAGCAGTGCCGAACGTTCAACGGCGCGCTCGCTCCCTGATCCTGCGGGTTGAGAACTTGCGTCAGCGCGGAGCGGTCGACGGCCGAACGCCGGCGTCGCGTCGGCGGGCGGCGACCTCGACGTCGACGCCGACTGC
>JBGTCW010000167.1:0-14038 GCA_041748635.1 Ilumatobacteraceae bacterium
CCTGGCGGCCGACGCCGCGAGGCGCGGCGCAGACCTCGCCATCCCACTGCGCCCGCCCCGACGAGCGGACCCTGTTCGCCGAGTCGCGACGGCGTGATCCGGGCACCGCGGCTGTAGGGCTGGCGGGCGTGTTCGTCGAGCGACACCTGGGCGGCGTGAAAAAACGTCGAGCCGAAGCTGAGCGCCACACTCCCGCCGACCACCACGAACGACAGGTCGAACGCGTTGCACATCGATGCCGCCGTCCGGCCCACCAGGTCGCCGGTGCGTTGCATGATCTGGTAGCTCGACTCGGTCGCCGGGCGCCCCGTGATCGCGGCGATCGCAACGCCGGACGCCTCAGCTTCCAGGCATCCCTGCGTGCCGCACGCGCATCGTCGACCGAACGGCTCGACGATGTAGTGACCGATCTGACCTGCGTACCCCGACTCACCGTCGAGCAGGTCGCCGTCGAGGATGATCCCGCCCGACACACCAGCCGAGACGGTGATCGCGCAGAAGTTCGGTTGGCCTCGGGCAGCGCCGAGCCAACCTTCGGCGAGCGCCAGCGCCTTGGCGTCGAGGTCGCCGTAGGTCGCGAGTCCGGACAGCTCCTCCAGACGACTCCGCAACGGGAAGTCGGACCACCCGGGCACGCTCAGCGGCGACACTTCCTCGAGGCCCCGACTGACGTGACCGACGCTCGTGACTCCGAGGCTCCGCACGACGACGCTGTGGCGCGGACTGGCCCGTTCGAGCATCTCGGTCACGGTCATTGCCAGCGCCGTGTACTGCGATTCCGGGCCGACATCGGGTTCGATCGGCGCCGCCGCACGGTCGATCAGGACACCTCGCGCGGTCACCAATCCGGCCTGGAAGTGGGAGGCACCGATATCGACGGCCAGCACGACATCGGCCATCGGCTCGGCGACGGGTTCCGTCAGCGTGTCGAGGTCGATGTCGATGTCGATGTCGGTGTCGCGATCGACCAGGGGGGACGCGGCATCGGACATCGGAGCGGGAAACGGTAGCAGCGTTATGCTGACCGGGCGACCAGCGTCCGCGCACCACGACCGTGCTCCAGTCAACGCCAACGCGTGCCGATGGTCCAGATGGCGATGTCCCCGACCGAAGCAGCCCTCCAGCGCCCCAACCCGACACGGTCGGGCGCACTGACGCGTGCCTGCTGCGTCGTCGTTGCGGTGATCACCGTGCTCGCCGCCCCCGTTGCGCACGCGGCCGAGCCGACTGCCGAGACCACTCCCTCGGATGTCGACCCCACGACCACCACGCCTCCGACACCGATCACGCTGCCCGTTCCACCACCACCGACGGTGCCGACGACCATCCCATCCACCGTGCCGCCGTCGACCGCCCCACCGTCCACCGCCCCACCGACAACCGCGCCGTCGACGACACCTGCGCCTGGGCCGCTCAACGTCGTCGCCTACCCCCGCCAGATGGCGAACATCCTCGCCACGATCCGCTACGTCGAGTCTCGCGGCGACTACACCGCACCGCCGAACAGAGGAGGAGCCTCGGGCGCCTACCAGTTCATCACGTCGACCTGGGACGGCTACGGCGGCTACGACGAGGCCTACCTGGCACCTCCCGAGATCCAGGACGAGCGAGCCGCCGCGGACGTCACGCGCTTCCTCTCGCAATGGAGCAACGACGTCTCGATGATCCCGGTGATGTGGTACTACCCCCGTGCCGCTCGTGACGTTGCGGTGATGGACGTCGTGCCGGTCCCCTCAGCCGGCAACGTGCTCACCGTTCGTGAATACCAGCAACGGTGGCTCGGCGTGTGGGCGTTCCTGTCGGGCCAGCCGATTCCGCGAACGCTGACCGTCGGCGAACGCGCCGCCAGACTTGGCTTCGCGCCGGAGCTTGCGCCGCCGCTCGCCATCGATGCGACGACCCCTGCGGCGGAACGGACGGCCACGGTGGCGTTCCCCGTGCTCGGTCCGACCCGAGTGGCAGCACCGGAATGTGGAGACGCGCAGAATGACGCGATCGCGGTGGCCGGCCTCTGCGCCCAGGAAGCACCGAGCATCGTCTTCGGCGTCAAGCTGCAACCGGTATTGGCCGTCGCCGACGGCGTGATCACCGATGTCCGCAACAAACTCGGTGGCACCATCGCGATCACGATCACCGACCCGACCGGACGCAACTACGAGCTCGCCGGATTCAACGACGACACGCCGGGAACCAACGACGGCGCCGCTGCCTCCCACCTCCGACTGACCTCGCTGGCGGTCGTGGGTCGAAGCGTCCGGGCCGGTCAGGTCGTGGGCTTCATGGGAGACAGCAGTCCGCTGCCGCTCGGCGTCCGATCGGACCTTCCGACCGATGCCACCGTCGAACTCTCGACCGACCAGATCGCCCCGCACGTCCGCCTGACGATCGTCGACCTCGACGGCACCGTCGTCGACGCCTACGGTCCGGTGATCGACGCACTCTTCCGACAGGCCTGTTCGGTGGGCATCGGCCCGTGGTCCGGAGTGCCATCCGGCGGAGGCTTCGACCCGGTCACGATCGAGACGACCGACGACAACCGCAAGATCGACTCCGAATGGGTGATCACCGACGTCGGCGAGGTGATCGCTTCGGGCTGGGCGGCGATGATCTATCCGAATGAGGGTTGCGGGTGGGCCCCGGCAGAGAAGCGCGGCCCGAGCGCAGGCGGCCCGACCTCGGTGCCGGTCAGCTGGCTGGCGCCGATCGAGCTGAGCACCTCGATCTGGATCGACCTGGCGCTGCGTGATTCGAGCGTCCCCACCGCACCGATCGCCCGACGCTGAATCACGGGCCGACGCGGCGGGCGTCTTCGACGAGGTTGATCTGGTAGAGCACCTCGTCGAGTGCGTGCTCGGCGCTGATCGCGCCGAATCGTTGCGGGTTCTCCGGCGTGCAACACGACGTCACGGGCGACAGGATCGTCCAGGGCCGGGGATGACAGAACTGCACCACGCTGTAGCGCTCACCCTCGAAGCCCGGTGCTGCGACCACTCGGTGCCAGCCGATCGGGATGACCCCGTTGGTCAGGCGCTCCAGCATGATGCCGGTGTTGATGATCACGGCGTCGTCGGGCGGCGTGGCGTCGACCCAGTCATCACCCACGCGCACCTGCAGGCCGGGGGCAGTGGCCCGCGGCAGGGCTGTGATCAGATTGATGTCGCCGTGCTGGCCGGCCCACTCGTGGCCGTCCTCGCCGAGCTCGGACATCGCGGGGTACCGGATCGCTCGGGTCAACGTCGGACCATCGGCGACCATGTCGTCGAAGAACGTCTCGTGGCAACCGATGCCTTCGGCGATCACCCGGAGGAACCGTCGTTGGAGATCGGCGATCGACTCGTGGAAGCGATACAGCACCTCGGTGATCCCGGGCACAGCCTCCTCCGGGAGCAACTGGTCGGGGTACGCGGTCGGGAACTTGGCCTTCAGGGGATGCCCGGCGGCGATCGGCGCCGACCAGTTGAGCATCTCCTTCCAGTCCGGCTTGTCGCTCGATGCGGCCGTTTCGACCAGCAGCCCGGTGTAGCCGGTCTGGCCATGTGCTCCGGGGGCGATGTACTGCTGCTTGGTGGCCTCGTCGAGTTCGAAGAACTGGCGCAGCATCGCGTAGGTCGTGTCGAGCATGTCGTCGGAGAGATCGTGGCTCGTGTACACGAACCCCGTCTCGAGGCTTCGGCGCACCCCGTCGACCACCGCACGGCGCGCTGGGCCGGTGCTCGATTCGAAGGCGAGCAGGTCGACGTCGAGAATTCGTTCGGTCATCATCGACCAAGCTACCCCGCCGGGTCGCGCCCAGGTTTCAGTCGGGAACGCCGCCGGGGGCGAACAGGGCGGGCCAACCACCGGTGTGCACGAAGACCACCTCGGTGCCGAAGCGTCCCTCGGCGTCCAATCCGAGCAGACCCGACAAGCCCTTGCCCGAGTAGGTGCGATCGAGCAGCCAACCTCCGTTGGTCGCCGCCCACCGGATCGCCGCATCGCCGACTTCGGTCGGCACTGCGTAGTCGTCGCCGATCCAGCGTGTGTCGACCTCGACGTCCTCGTCGGCGACGATCGCTGTCGACTGCAGGAGCGTGAGGGCCTGGTTGGCGAGACCGGCGATGTCGGGTCGACCGACGTTGACCCCCTTGGCCACCCCGATGGCGATGACGCCGGGCACGTCTCGTCCAGCGTGCGCGGCCGCCGATCGACCGGCGAGCAGCCCGGCGTGGGTGCCTCCGCTCGACGAGGTGAACACGACGTGTGACGGCCGCAGGCCAGCGGACTCGCACTGGTCGAGCAGCTCCATGAACGCGACGGCGTATCCGAGTGCGCCGACGGCGGTGCTCCCGCCGATCGGGATGGCGTAGGGAGCGAGCCCCTCTGCGGCGAGCTGATCGGTCACCGCCTCGCGTGCGATCTCCAACTCGCCCCAGTGGCTCTCGGCTGCGCCGGTGAAGTGCAGTTGCGCCCCGAACAACATCGACAGGAGCTGATTGCCGATCGGCTCGGTCGGGCGATCACCCGACAGCACCAGGTGCGTCTCGAGCCCGAGCCGAGCGCCCGCCGCGGCCGTCATGCGGCAGTGGTTCGACTGCGCTGCGCCGACGGTCACGAGCGAACGAGATCCGAGGGCAATGGCCTCGCCGCACAGGAACTCGAGCTTGCGCGCTTTGTTGCCACCGCCACCGAGCCCGGTCAGGTCGTCACGCTTGACCCAGAGCCGAGTACCACCGGCAAGGTCCCCGCCGGGCTCGAGTGGAGTCGGCAACGTTGCGAGCGTGGCTCGTTCGAGATGATCGAACACCGCGGTCATGCTAGGCAGTGTGGCCGATGGCCACCGACTGGAACCCGCTGCTGCGCGACCAGTTCGCGTTGCCGTACTGGTCCGAGCTGCAGGCGTTCGTTGCGCGGGAGCGCCGCGACCATCCGGTGTACCCCCCGGCCGACGACGTGTTCGCCGCGCTGCATCTCACGCCCCACGCTGCCGTGAAGGTGATGGTCCTCGGCCAGGATCCGTACCACGGACCCGGACAGGCGCACGGGCTGTGTTTCTCGGTGCGGCGCGGCGTGCGCGTGCCGCCGTCGCTTGCGAACATCCACAAGGAGTTGCTGGCCGATCTCGGTCTGGCGATCCCCGATCACGGGAACCTCGAGGCGTGGGCGCGACGCGGAGTGCTGCTGCTGAATGCCACCCTCACCGTGCGCGGCGGCGAAGCGGCGTCGCACCAGGGGCACGGTTGGGAGACCTTCACCGATCAGGTGATCCGGGTCGTCGATGCCAAGTCCGACCCGGTCGTGTTCATCCTCTGGGGCGCCTCGGCCCGCAAGAAGCGGGCGTTGATCGACACCGATCGCCACACGGTCCTCGAGTCGGCGCACCCGTCGCCACTCTCGGCCCACAACGGGTTCTTCGGGAGCCGGCCGTTCAGCCGGGCGAACGCGGCCCTCGCCGCGGTCGATCGCCAGCCGATCGATTGGGATCTCGCCGATTCGGGAAGCATCGAAAAATGAGGATGCTGCACTGATGCCGTGGACGACGAGCGACCGGGTGATGACCCTTCGGGCCCACCACGCAGCGATCGACATCTTCGTCGACACCCTCGACGGTTGGCGGCGACACCTCTCGGGCCGCAACGCGTCGGTGGTGTCGTTCTTCGGGTTCCTGTCGATCTTCCCCTTGATGCTCGCAGCGACGACGATCCTCGGCTTCGTGCTGGAGGGAAACGCGGAACTCCAGCAACGCATCATCGACGGGGCGCTGGACGACATCCCGGTGCTCGGCCAGGAGCTCCAAACCGACCCCACCTCGCTGAACGGCAGTTGGTGGGCGCTGATCATCGGGCTCGGTGGTGCGTTGTGGTCGGCGACGAAGGCGTTCGTCGCCCTGCAGGGGGCGCAGGACGACGTCTGGGAGATCAGCGTCGATCATCGTGACGCGATGCCCAAGCAGCGCGGGAAGGCACTGTTGGGTCTGGTGTTCATCGGCGCCGCCCAGATCGGCACGATCGTGATCACTACGCTCGTGAACGCCGCCGGACTCCCCCTCGGGGGCCGACTTGCGCTGTTGGCTGCCACGATCGCGATCAACGTCGTCGTGCTGGCGGCGATGTTCCGATATCTGACCGCGGCAGACGTGACATGGAACGACGTGTGGCCAGGGGCGCTGGTTGCGGGAGTGCTCTACACCGCACTGCAGTACTTCGGTACCGGGATCGTGAGGCAGATCAGCCAGAACGCCGGTGACACCTACGGGCAATTCGCCCTGGTGCTCGGCCTTGTCACGTGGTTGAGCTTGCTGGCGATCTCGGCGTTGATGAGCGCCGAGTTCAACGCCGCGCTGGTACGCCACCGCGAATCCTCACTCGATCGCGTGCAGGGCGCCCGAGCGCCGGAGAGCGTGAGCGTCACGCAAGGCGGGTGACGATCGCACTGGCGGTTTCGAGCGTGCGATGGACGGGGCACTTGTCGGCGATCTCGAGCAGCTTGGCGCGCTGGACGTCGGTGAGATCGTCGCCGTCGACGGTGACGACGCGTTCGAACCGATCGATCATCCCGAGGCGAGTCGCGAGCTCCGGGTTCTCGGCGCACTCGACACAGTCGTCCGCGTGCACCTTGCCGTGGGACACCTCGACGGTCACCCGATCGAGCGGCATGCCCTTGCGGTCGGCGTACATCCGCAGCGTCATCGATGTACATGCGCCGAGCGCCGCGCCGAGCAGGTCATACGGTGACGGACCGGCGTCGAATCCGCCGACTGATTCCGGTTCGTCCGCCAGCAGGCGGTGACGACCGACCACGACATGATTGAGGAACGGTCCCTGGGAGGTCTCGGCGACGACGACCTGCGCAGAGGACCGAGGTGGCTCCAACGCCTCGCTCTCGTCGACGACGTACCGACTCGCGAACGCTCCGATCATGCTGGCCGCGAACGCAGCGTCATCGCGAGCGGTGAGCAGGTGGTCGGCGCCGTCGAGCGACACGAAGCTCTTCGGATGACGCGCCGCTTCGAAGATCTGCGCAGCGTGATCGATCGAGACCGTGTTGTCGATCGGCGAGTGCAGCACGATGAGCGCGCGCCGCATGGTGCGCACACGATCGGTGATCACGTGGTTGCGCAGATCTTCGACGAACTGTCGGCGGATGGTGAACGGGCGGCCGGCGAGCTCCACCTGAGCGACACCCTCGGCCTCGATCTCGTCGAGCGACGACCGGAAGATGTCGGTCACGTGGTCGGGGCTCGCCGGAGCGGCGATCGTTGCCACGGCGCGCACCTCGGGAATGTCGCCCGCCACGGCGAGCACCGCTGCACCGCCGAGCGAATGACCCACCAACAACTGGGGCGCTCGGTGCTCGACGCGCATCCAATTCGCGGCTGCCACCAGATCGTCGGTGTTCGACGTGAAGTTGGTGTTCTCGAACTCGCCGCCGCTCATTCCCAAGCCGGTGAAGTCAAACCGCAACACCCCGAATCCGACATCGGTCAAGGCGTTGGCGATCCTCGACGCCGCGGCGATGTCCTTGCTGCACGTGAAGCAGTGAGCGAACAGCGCCATCGCCCGTGGCGGGCCCGCCGGAAGGTCGAGCCGTGCGGCGAGTTCGGCGCCCTGACTCCCCGGGAAGGTGATCCGTTCGATGCGTGCGGCCATCATCCGAACGTAGCGCCCAGCCCGAGCGCCCTCAGTAGACGATGTCCAGCGCGAACCGAAGCGCGATGTCGAGGGCCGCCCGTGTGACCTCGTCGAGGCGCCCGACTGGTTCGTTGTCGAGATCATCGATCGGCACGGTGATGATGTTGTCGCAGCTGATGACGCAGCGTTCGGGCAGCCCTTGGGTGGGACCGACCTCGACTTCGGTGGGGATGCCACGGATCGTCCGGGTGATCGGTGCGCACGAGACTGAACTCAACACGGCGATGGCGGCATCACGCGTGAGGATGCAGACGGGTCGGCGTCCTGCGGGAGGCCCGAGGTCAGCCCAGACGATGTCGTTACGGGCTACCACGCTGGCGCAGTCCGCGCGGCGAGGCGGCGCGCCGACTGAACGAGTGCGGGGTCGGGTGGCTGACGCTGGTACCCGGCGACGAGCTCCCGGTCAGCCGTTACAAGTTCTTCGGCGGTGATCACTGCTGTGGCGCCTCTGCGGAGCAGTTCGGACCGGTTCGTTCCGAGTCGCGCGGCGAGTTCGTCGAGTCGTGCGACAAGGTCGTCGTCGAGTTGGACGAGAACTTCACGGCGCGCCATGGCCATATGGTATCGCCGATGGTCATGGCCGCCCGATCATGGCGGTCAGAAGTCCTCGTGACCCGCTCTCTCGGCCTCGCTGCGGAACTCAGGTCGGTCTGAGTTCGGCAGGAAGGTGAGAGATCACCACGCGGCGACGAGGACACCCGCCGAGATCGCCACAGCGAAGACGCCCGCCGGCACCAGCACATTGCCGTTGCGTGAGCGAGCACCAATCACGAGCGGCCCCGCGACGAAGGCAGGACCACAAGCCAGTGCAGCCACGACCCCGATGACTCGCTCATGGGCGGCGTTGGCGTCACCGAACAACCCGACCGCAGGCACGAGCACGAACGCCATGAGAGCGCACATGGCACCCGCGGCCACACCAAGCACCCACGCAGCGGCTGCTTCAGACAACCGACGAGTGGTGGTGCGAGATGACACGCCGAAACGTCAGCTACGTGCTCGGCTGCATGAGTTCGATGCGGTTACCGAACGGATCCGACACGTAGACCCGATCGAACCCGTCGAGCCGCTCGTCGTCGTTCACCGCGAAGCCGGCAGCGACGACAGCGGCCGCCATGCTGCGTACGTCGTCCACGATGAACGCGGGGTGAGCCTTGGTCGCCGGTCGGAAGCTGGCGTCGACACCGACGTGGACCTTCAGGTCTCCGTCCTCGAACCAACAGCCACCGCGAACCGCGAGATGATTTGGCTTGGGGACTTGAGGGATGCCGAGCACCCCTTCGTAGAAGGCGACCGCCTCCGCCTCCCGTCCAGCGGGCATCGCCAACTGCACGTGGTCAAGTCGACAGATGCCCACGCCAACCATTCTGCCTCGCAGCCGCCCACGCGCCGGAACTCACCGATCAGCGATGCGATTACCGGGCACCCGGCTTTGGCCGTGGTGCGGTGGTCAGTGAGAGGGCTGAGCCGTGATTGTGTTGCTGCGTTATCAGGCGCCTCCGGGCAGGCTGTCCGACTCGACTCCGCCGCCTTCGAACGTGTCACGTGTTGAGACCCAGCTCAGCGTCATTGCCACCTGACCTCGCGAGTGCTCAGGTCGGTCCGAGCGCAGCGACCACGACGCCACACCCAGCGTTGCGCAGCACGAACTCGGTCGTCTGTCCGAGGAACGCCTGGCCGCCGACGTCCTGGGCGGCCACCCCGAGAACGATGACGTCGGATCGGTGCAGTTTGGACGCGTCGATGATGCCGGCGCCCCGCGATTCACGAGCGACCGTGACCCGCTCGGTGCGCACACCCGATTCGCGGGCGGACTGCTCGGCGATCTCCAGGACTCGCTCTCGCAGGTCACCGGCGAACGATGGCACGGTTCGTTCGTGTGTACGCAGCGTGGTTCGGAGAATTCGGCGGCCAGGACCGACGGGCACCTCTGCCTGGACGTGCAGGAGATGCAGGGAGGCGTTCGACCCTGCAGCGATCGCAATGGCGAGCTCGGCCGATGCCCGCGATGCCAGCGCCGCCGAGACCGGGAGCAGCACCCGCCGGATCGGCAGGTCGGGCACCGGTGGAGGTTGCACCAACACAACCGGCAGCGACGATCGAACGACCATTGCGTCGGCGACCTGCGACAGCTCCCCCGATCGCGCGACGTCGACGACGGTGGCGAGCAGGTCGTACCCGAGCGCCGACTGAGCGAGCACCTGATCGACGAGATCACCGCTCGCGTGGATCTCCTCGACCTCGCGCTCGCCGAGTTCCAAGGTCAGCCGCGTGAGTTCGTCGGGCCCGTCGCCCGGCACACCGACGATCGTGACCGGCGATTCCTTCGGCAACGATCGGCCGAGAATTCGCGCTGCGTACTCGGCATCGGCCTCGCCGAGGCCCGTCACGAGGACTCGGCCCGGCCGGAGCAACACCTTGCCCGCGAGCTGCTCCTCGCGCTGGAGTCGCTCCTGCTCCTCGGGTGAACCGACCCATCCACGCGCGAGCCAACGGAGCATCGGAGGCGCCATCACCGAGGTGGCGATCGCCATGAGGACGACAATCGTGTACGACGCGTCGTTGAGCATGCCGAGCGAGAGCCCCACGGTTGCGATGACGATCTCGAGCGCACCGCGTGCGTTGAGCGCCGTGCCCAACGCCATGCCCTCGCGGGTGGCCAGACCGGACAGGCGAGCGCCGATCATCGATCCGGCGAACTTCGAGATCGATGCGATGGCCAAGACGACCAGGGCCCAGAAGGCGATCTCGGGGTCACCGAGCAGCGAGAGATCGACTCGCAGGCCGGCGGTCGCGAAGAAGATCGGGGCGAGAATCGCCACGGTGAAGGTCTCGAGCTGTTCCTCGACCTCATGGCGTGCGTAACGCGAACGGCCGAGCAGGATGCCGGCGATGAACGCTCCGAGCACGGCCTCGACACCGAGCGCCTGGGTGATCGCTCCGAGGCCGAGCGCAATGGCCACCGCCATGGTCACCCAGCCGCCGATTCCGACATCGCGCCGCCGCATCTGCTGGAGGACGGCGTCGACGATGCGCTGGCCGACGGCAACGGCGAGACCGAGGAAGACCACGAGGCCACCGATCGTCGTTGCGAGCTGGCCGAGGTCGAAACGACCGGAGCCGGCGAGTCCTGCGATCAACCCGAGCAGCACCCACCCGATGACATCGTTCGCCATCGCGACCGCGAGCGTCAGCTGGCCGAAGTTCCGGCGCAGGAGCTGCAACTCGGAAAGGATCTTGGCGATCACCGGCAGCGACGAGATCGTCAACGCAGCCGCCAGGAACAGAGCGAACACCGAACGCTCCGCTTCGTCACCGAGCAGTGAATCGGGAGCGAGGTAGCCGCCTCCGAGACCGAAGAAGAAGGGAACCAACAGACTCCCGGCCGTGACGAGCACTGCGGCCTTGCCCAGTCGAGCGATGAGTGCGAGATCGGTCTCGAAGCCGGTCACGACCAGCAACAGGATCACGCCGAGCCACCCGACTGCGAAGAGCATGCCGGACTGCAGTGCCCCCGCCGGGAAGATCCAATCGAACACGTCGGGGGCGAGTCGGCCGAGCACCGACGGCCCGAGCAGGACTCCCGCTGTCAGTTCGCCGACGACCGCTGGCTGACCGAACCGACGACACACCTGACCGAGCAGCCGCGCCGTCACGAGCAGCAACACGATCTGGATCAGGAAGACGAGAACCTGGTGTTCGCTGGGCTGGACGAGTCGCATCATCGTCTCCTACAGCTCGGGGTCGGGGGCGTCCCGCGCGCCGTCAGAGCACGCGGCGGGCAACCTACCAGTGCCGCGTCAGTGCTTGATCATCACGTGCTTGACCTCGGTGTAGGCCTCGACGGCGTACATCGACATGTCCTTGCCATAGCCGGACTGCTTGAACCCGCCGTGCGGCATCTCGGACACGATCGGGATGTGATCGTTCACCCACACGGCACCGAACTGCAGGGCCTTGCTCATCCGCATCGCCCGACCCACGTCGGCGGTCCACACACTCGCCGCAAGGCCGTAGTCGACGTCGTTGGCCATCGCGAGTGCGGACTCCTCGTCGGCGGCCGACTGCACCGTCACCACCGGGCCGAACACTTCGCGCTGCACGATCTCCGACGCCTGGCCGGGGCCGGCCACGACGGTCGGTTCGTAGAAGAATCCGTCGCTCGCCCTCCGGGTACCTCCGACGGTGACCTCGGCGCCCGCCTCACGGGCCCGATCGACGTAGCCGGCCACGCGGTCCAGCTGGGCGGCCGAGATGACGGGACCGACCTCGGTGTCTGCCGACATGGGATCGCCGGTGACGATCGAGCCGACGGCATCGCTGAACCCGGCGACGAAGTCGTCGTACACCTTCGCTCCGGCGATGACCCGACACGGAGCGGTGCAGTCCTGACCGGAGTTGTAGAACGACATCGCCTTCAACGTCTCGATCGCCGCGTCGATGTCGGCGTCGTCGAAGATGATCACGGGGGCCTTGCCGCCGAGTTCGAGATGGACGCGCTTGAGGGTGTCGGCCGAGGCACGCGCCACCGCCTTGCCGGCGCCGACACTGCCGGTGATCGAGATCATCGCGATTCCCGGATGCTCGCTGAGCGCGGCGCCGGCAACGTGACCCTGGCCGCACACGACGTTGAAGACCCCGCTCGGCAGGACGTCGGCGGTCAGCTCGGCCAGCCGCAGCACCGAGTACGGCGTGAGCTCGGACGGCTTGAGCACCACGGTGTTGCCGGCCGCCAACGCAGGGCCAAGCTTCCAGGTCGCCATGTTGAGCGGGTAGTTCCACGGGGTGATCGACGCCACCACGCCGAGTGGGTCGCGACGCACCATCGAGGTGTAACCGGCCAGGTACTCGCCGGCCGCCTTGCCCTCGAGGAACCGACAGGCCGACGCGAAGAAGCGCCAGTTGTCCTTGGTGAGATCCATCTCGAACTCGACGATGCCCACGGGCTTGCCGACGTTCTCGCACTCGATCTGCGACAGCTCGTCGATGTTGTCGTCGATGATGTCCGCAACGCGGTGCAGGATCTCGCTGCGTTCGCGCGGTGTCAACGCCGCCCAGGCGGGGAACGCAGCACTCGCTGCTTCCACGGCCGCATCGACGTCGGCAGCACCGGAGGCGGGAACCGAGCCGATCACACCCCCGGTCGCCGGGTTGACCACCTCGTCGGTGGCGCCGTCGGCGGCCGGGCGCCAGCTCCCGCCGATGAAGTTCGAATCGAGTGAGGACAGCGTCGTTGCCATGCGCACAGAATGCCACGTCCGAGCACCCGTCGGCACGGAGCAGCCACCAGGGATCGCCATCGATTGTTGCCGGCAGATGAACCTGCGCGTCGACACTGGCGACGGGGGTGCGCGAGAGGACTAACGTGACCGGCGCATGAACAGCGGGGGTCGAAGCGAGCGTCGGGGCATCGAGGAGATCAGGTGAGCGAGACCGTCATCCAACTCGATCACGTACGAAAGTCGTTCGGCGACTTCGTCGCGGTCGAGCACGCCGACTTCGGAATCGAGCAGGGCGAATTCTTCGCCATGCTGGGACCGTCGGGGTGCGGCAAGACCACCACGCTGAAGATGATCGCCGGATTCGAGCAGCCGTCATCGGGCAGGGTGCTCCTCAACGGCGCCGACGTCAGCCGCATCCCGCCGTACAAGCGCAACGTGAACACCGTCTTCCAGCAGTACGCGCTCTTCCCGCACATGACGGTGGCGGACAACGTCCGCTTCGGCCCGAAGTCGAAGAAGGTCCCCAAGAGCGAGTACGAGGCGAACGTCTCGCAGATGCTCGAGGTGGTGCGCCTCGGCGAGTTCGCCGATCGGCGACCGTCGCAGCTCTCGGGCGGACAGCAGCAGCGGGTGGCGCTGGCCCGAGCCCTCGTGAACTTCCCGAGTGCGCTCTTGCTCGACGAGCCGCTGGCGGCGCTCGACCTCAAGCTTCGTGAGGCGATGCAGTTCGAGCTCAAGCGGATCCAACGAGCGGTGGGCATCACGTTCGTGTTCGTCACCCACGATCAGGGAGAGGCGCTCACGATGAGCGACCGGATCGCCGTCATGAGCGACGGCCGCGTCGAACAGATCGGAACGCCACAGGAGATCTACAACAGCCCGGCGTCGCTGTTCGTCGCCGGGTTCATCGGATCGGCGAACCTGCTGCCGGGCGAGGTCGTCGGCACCGACGGCGACGACACGGTCGTCGAGTTGACCGCCGGACACACCGTCCGGGCACGGACCGACACCGTCAGGCCGACCGGGACGCCCGTCTCGGTCATGCTGCGCCCGGAGCGTCTCGCGGCGGCGGCCAGCGCCGTCGACGGCGGTCGATCGATCGCCGGGACGGTCGCCGACGTCGTGTTCCAGGGAGCGACCGCCCGCATC
>JBGTCW010000168.1:0-9164 GCA_041748635.1 Ilumatobacteraceae bacterium
GCCCTCGAAGTTGGCGCCGACGTGAGCGGGGACCTTGATCCGCAGGGGCGCCGGGGGCTTGACGCTGCGACCGATTCGACGTGCGAACCCGGACGCACCGCTGTCGCCCTCGAGCATGTTGTCCCTGGTCATCAGGTACACGGGCCGAGCGGTGTCGGGTGGCAGTTCACCGTCGACGACCGGCATCAGGTTGCGACCGGGAAGTGGGTGTACCTCGCTGAAGTCGGCGCGCAGTACCTTGGCCGTGGACGCCTCGTCGATCCCCGCTGCGCCCAGCAGCGTCGGCACCAGGTCGACGTGCGAGGTCGGTGCGTCGTCGATCACCCGCGGTGTGGTGGGACGCGAGCCGACACGGACCACCTCGAACGGCACTCGGGTCGCCTCGTCGTACAGGTTGAACCACTTCTGGTGCAGTCCCCCGTGTGCCCCGAGCAGATCACCGTGGTCGACCGTGCGGACGATCACGGCCTCAGCGCACCCGCCGTCCTCGTGGCCCGCCACGACGGCCCGCCGGACCCGATCGAGCGGTTCGTCGACCTCGGCGTGTAACCGGTAGTAGAGGTCGCGGTACTCCTGGGCGTGGTCGCGGTACGACCGGCCGACGAGCGCGATCGGCCCGTAGCCGGTGGGGTACGACTCGCGATACGCGATCTGTGCGGCGGGCTTCGTCGAGAGGTCCTCGTCGTCGGTCGGCGACGGTGGCACGGTCGGCGGGTCGAGTTCGCTGGCCACGATCGGCATGCTCTGGCGAATCCACGCCGGGAACAGCACGATGTCGTGCGGGTTCACGAAGCTCGCCACCAGCAGGAACGGCCGGAGCGCGTCAGCGTCGCCCGCTCGACGCCGCGCGTAGCGATCCTCCAGCCACGCGACCACGCGGCTGGCGATCAGCGGATCGCGACACACTCCCGCGTTCGCGAGCAGCGGACCGTGCGGTTCGGGGCCGACCCAACCAGAGAAGCCGTATGCGGCGAGCGGATCGGCGTCGAGGTAGCGCTGCACGGCGGCGGGGTCGACGATGCCGTCGTCGTCGTTCGTCGCCAGGATCTCGCCCGTCGCCGGTTCGGTCAGGTCGGCATGGCTGATGTGCCACTTGCCGTCGTAGTGGGTGTCGTAGCCGGCGGCCCGGAACCAGTTGCCGAGCGTCGGCACCTCGTCGGACGGCATCCAACGCAGTCGCGAGTCGTCGTGCAGCTTGCCCAGCCCGTCGGTCTGCGTGACTCCGTGCAGATCGGGATAGTGCCCGGTGAACAGCGTCGGTCGGCTGGACACGCACGCGAGCGAGCCGGTGTAGTGCCGCAGGAACGACACGCCGTGCTCGGCGAACCATCGCCGTCCCGTCAGCGTGTCGTCGCGCCATGCGCGCAGCGCGTCGGTCTCGTACGGCGGCGCCGCGCGCTCCTCGTCGGTCATGATCACGATCACGTCAGGTCGGTTCTCGGTCACGTCGGTCACGTCAGTGTCCCCTTCGAGTTCGTCGTCGAGTTCGTACGGTTGCGCTGTGCCTGGCACCGCGAAACCAGATGTGTGTTGAGACCGTCGAGCATCACGTCGGACGCCCCGGCCAGGCGGCGAGCGACGACCCGGGCGATCAGTCGCTGCGGTGGTCGAGGTCCACAGTCGACGTGGGTCGCCAACGTCACCACGGTCCGGTCGCCACCCGAGCCATCAGGTTGGAGCCGCCACTCGTTGACCGCCGACTTCACGACGGGCGGCAGCCCGCCGAGGTCGTAGGCGAGGCGGGCCGGTGGCTCCCACACGGTGATCGTCTCGACGAGCACCTCTCGACCCGCCTGCACGCGACGGGCACGGCCGATCATCTCGCCATCATCACGTGGTTCGTCGAGCCAGCAGGTGTGATCGGCATTGGCGGCCCACTCGGCGAGTCGGTCGAAGTCGGCGAGCACGTCCCACACGCCAATCGGATCGGCGGACATCATGCGGCTGTGTTCGACGGTGATCACGTCGGCGCCATCCGATCCCGTGCGGCGGGCATCCAGTTAGGTCCGGCGGTCACGTCGATGCGCTCCACCAATCGCAGCCCGACCGGCTCGATCAGCTCGATCAGGCGTCGGGTCGTGTGCTCGCCCAGGTGGCGCCAGGCCGCCACCGACAGGTCGTCGAGCCGATCCTCCAACCCCTGGCGGTACGCGATCCCGGTTTCGTTCACCGCACGGTCCGCGGCGAGGCCGCGAGCCTCGAGTTCGGCGAAACCGGCAGCAAGCGCCGCATCGTCCGCACCTCGGCTACGGGCGAGCCAGTCGCCCTGGTAGTTGCGCCAGGCGCCGTCGAGGATTCCCGCCGCGGTTCCGCTGATGTCCTCGGCGATCTGGATCGCCCAGTGAGTGTCGCCACGCCACTCGCGGATGCAGTTGACCGCCAGCCAGGCCGACAGCAGGCGGTCGTCGGTCGGACGCGGCCAGGCGCGGGTCGATGCGAACAGCGCCCGGCCGGACACGGGCAGCGAGTCGGCGGCGGCCCACAGGTCGTCGGCCATCGCCGCCAGATCGTCGCAGATCTCCGGCACGTACTCGCGCAGACCATCGACCACCGCTGCGTCGCGTGCCGCCGCTGCAGCCTCGAACGTCGTGTGCGTCCGACACTGGTCGAGACCGAACGACACCATGCCTGGGTGGATCGAATAGAACGCAGCGGTCACCACGTCGTTGCCGGCGTCGCCGATCGGCGCCCCGCGACTGGCGATGTAGTAGCCGATCCCGTCTGGCACGCCGAGCGCCGCATAGTTGGCGATGGCCCGCGGATCCCAGTAGATCCAGCCGACCAACCGGTGCGACTGAAGCGCCGCGCGTCGGCTCAGGTCGCGCCACTCGAGGTCAGGGGTGGACGACAGCGTCATGACCCGATGAAACCGATCAGCAACTCGGCGAGTTCGGGGCCACGGTCCTCCTGGAAGAAGTGCCCGCCGCCCTCGATCGTCACGTGCGGCTGGCCCTTGGTACCCGGCACCTTGGCGAGGAACGGCGCGTCGCCACCCTTGGTCACTGGGTCGCCGTCGCTGAAGCACAGCAGGAACGGCCGATCGAACGTCTCCAGCACCGCCCAGGCAGCGACGTTGTCGGCGCTGGCCGGATCGTCGGGACTCGTCGGGACGAGCGTCGGGAAGATCCGGGCGCCGGCCTTGAACGAGTCGTCGGGGAAGGGCGCGTCGTAGCCCGCGATCACCTCGGGACCGAGGTCCGTGGTGGTCGCGGCGTTGATCAGGAATCCGATGTCGAAGACCGGGGTCTCCTGCGAGAACTTCTGCCACGCCATGAACGCGTCGCTGGCGGGTCCGTGGCCGGTCGGAAGGCCGGTGTTGCCGATGGCGATCCGGGCGAACCGATCAGGGTCGAGGGCCACGAGTCGTAGCCCGACGAGGCCGCCCCAGTCCTGGCCGAAGAAGGTGACGTCGCGCAGGTCGAGGTGGTCGAACAGCAACTCGCGCATCCACTCGACGTGGCGGGCGTAGGTGTAGTCACCGCGCTCGGACGGCTTGTCGCTGCGGCCGAATCCGACGAGGTCGGGGGCGATCACTCTGTGGCCGGCGGCGACGAGCGGCGGGATCATGTGCCGGTACAGGTAGCTCCACGACGGCTCGCCGTGCAGCAACAACACGGACGCTGCGTCGGCCGGACCTTCGTCGAGGTAGTGCACCCGCAATGTCCCGCCATCGAGATCGTCGATCTCGACGTAGTGCGGCTCGAACGGATACCCGTCGAGCCCCTCGAACCGGTCGTCGGGTGTGCGCAGTGTCTGCATGTCGTTGCTCCTCGATCAGGTAACGCGGTGCCAGGCACCGCGCTACCGGTTCAGGTGATGGTGATGTGGTGGAGGTCGTCGCCGAGTTCGACGCGACCGGTGAAGTGTTGGGCGGCGAGGTCTCGCCAGTCGTCGCCACCGCCGGGCGGGATCGGCGGGACGTAGTGGGTGAGCACCAGCGTGTTCAATCCGCAGCGTTGCGCGGTCTGGGCGGCCTCTTCGGGCGAGGAGTGGTAGTCGAGCGTGTCCTGCAGCCGCGGAATCGGGACGTTGGCGATGATGTCCTTGCGGATCACCGTGTGCACGAGCGCCTGAGCGCCGGCGCACAGCTCGTCGAGCCCTGCGCACGGCACCGTGTCGCCGGCGACGACCACGCCGACGCCGTCGTGATCGAAGCGGAACGCGATACTCGGCTCGACCGGCCGGTGATCGGTCGGTGACGTGGTGACGCGAACCGATCCCACCGACATGTCGGGACCGCCGACACCGTCGGTCTCCGCGACCTCGAGGAGCGGCGGCGCGGTGAGGTCTTCGTGATGGGCCAGCCGGTAGCCGATGTCCGGACCGAGCGACGCCACGATGTGGCCGACGACCTCGCGCGTGCCGGGTGGCCCGATGATCCGCAACGGCGTGGGCTCGAACGTCGTGATCCACATCGCGGTGATCACGTCGTTGAGGTCGGTGATGTGGTCGCTGTGCAGGTGGGTGATACACACCGCACTGAGCCCGGCGACGGGCACCCCCGCAGCCGCGAGACGCATCAGGACGCCACGACCGCAGTCGACGAGGTAGTGCTCGCCGCCGGCGCTGACGAGCGTGGCGGGACCGGCCCGGTTGGCGTCGGCGATCGGGCTTCCGGTGCCGAGCAGGGTGATGTCGATGCTCATTGGCGGCTCATTTCCGCTCGGGCGATTGCGTCGCGTGTCGCTGCGTCCTCACGCGACAGCAGCTGGATCTCGATCTCGTGCAGGGTCCCGGTGAACGGGAACGGAGCGTCGTAGCGGTTCGACACCGGGGAGCCGTGATCCTCGCCGACGCTCGGCCCCACCGACGACATCATCGACATGAACAGCGAGAGGTCGACCGGAGGTCCGGCGACATCGTCGACGGTCACGTACATCGAGCCGGTCCGCGAGCCGCCGCGGCGCACCGACACCGTGACGGTCACGTCGCCGTCGGGCAACGGTGAATCCGATTCGAGGATCGTGTGGTCGTCGAACGCGTTGTAGTCGACCACGAGCCGGTCGTTCTGGACGAACACCGACATCCCGCTGTTCTCGGTGCCCGTGGCGAACAGCACGCCTTCGTCGCCCGCTGCTCGCGTCATCCGAGCGCTCAGGTCGAAGCTGCGGCCGGCGATCGCTGCAGCCGCCTGACCTGGGAGCGGCGACATCGGGGGGCGATACAGGTACCGACGGTCGACCGGGTGTGGCGAATGCTCGCGGAACCGGGCCCCGAACAGCTCGAACATCCGGTCGTCGAGTGGCAGCACGCCATGACGCTCCGCCTCGTCCCACCACAGCGCTTGCAGCTCGGTAAGGCGTTCGGGCTCCGCGTCGGCGAGGTCGTGACACTCGGAGAAGTCCGTTGCGAGGTGGTACAGCTCCCACGGTTCGGTGTCGTAGTCGGCGCCCGCGACGTGCTTGCACACGGCCTTCCACTCCCCCGCCACCAGCGCACGGCTGCCGGCCATCTCGAGGTACTGGAGCGTGTTCGTCGCCGGAACATCAGCGTCGTCGATCGCCGAGGCGAACGAGTGACCGGTCACCGGCAGTTGGTCGACACCCCGATACACCGATGGTGCGCCCACGCCCAGCAGCTCGTAGATGGTCGGGGCGATGTCGGCCACGAACGTGAACTGGTGGCGTTTCGTGCCGGCCGTCTCGCCCGAGATCCGGTCGGGCCAGTGCACCACCATCGGCACGTGTACGCCGCCCTCGTGGGTGTTCTGCTTGTACCACTTGAACGGTGTGTTGCCGCACTGCGCCCAACCCCACGGGTAGTTGGTGTGGCTGTGAGGACCGCCGATGTCGTCGATGCGGGCGATTGCCTCGTCGGGTGTCTCGAGGATCCCGTTGAAGAACTTCATCTCGTGCATCACACCGAACGGACCGCCCTCCTGCGAGGCGCCGTTGTCGGCGAGCACGACGAACACCGTGTTGTCGAGCTGACCCAGGCGCCGCAGTCCGTCGACGAGGCGGCCGATCTGGACGTCGGTGTGGTCGAGGAACGCCGCGAACGCCTCCTGCAGACGGCACGCCAGTCGCTGCTGGTTCTCGGGCAGGTCGTCCCACGCGTCAACACCCGGGTTGCGCGGCGCGAGCTCGGTCCCCTCCGGGATCACGCCGAGCTCGAGCTGGCGCTCGAACCAACGCTGGCGCACCACGTCCCAACCCTCGTCGAACTTCCCGTGGTACTTCTGGAGGAACTCGGGCGGTGCCTGGTGCGGGGCGTGCGTCGCACCGAAGGCGACGTAGGTGAAGAACGGTCGATCGGGGCGCACGCCGACGCTGTCGGAGATCATTCGCAACGCCTGGTCGACGAGATCCTCCGACAAGTGGTATCCCGACTCGGTCGGTGCCGGCGGCCCGACGACGTGGTTGTCGATCACCAACTCGGGGTGGAACTGGTCGGTCTCGCCTTCCATGAACCCGTAGAACCGGTCGAAGCCTCGTCCGAGCGGCCATTGGTCGAACGGACCGGCCGCCGAGCACTGCTCCATCGGAGCCAGATGCCATTTCCCGACGGCGAACGTCGCGTACCCAGCGTCGCTCAGCACCTCGGCCATCGTGGCGGCGTGGTTGGAGATGTGGCCCAACATGTTGGGAAACCCGGTGCGGAAGTTCGACACGGCCCGCATCCCGACGGCGTGCTGTGACCGTCCGGTGAGCAACGAAGCCCTCGTCGGCGAACACAGCGGTGTGACGTGGAAGTTCGTGAACTGCAGTCCACGGGCGGCGAGCGCGTCGACGTTCGGCGTGTCGATGTCGGAGCCGTAGCACCCGAACTGGGCGAACCCCGTGTCGTCGAGCAGCACGACCACGACGTTCGGAGCATCGTCGCCCGGATGTGGGGGTTCGTCGAAGAACGGCGTCGACTCGGCAACGGTTCGTCCGATCGAGCCGTCGAAGCGTGACGGTCTCATCGTGTCCCGTTCTGATCGGAGCGTTCCCAGGTGTCGATCAACGCGGCGATTCCCCTCGACCACGACGCGGCGATCTGGCGGCGCGAGCGCGAGTGCGTCTTGCGCATCACATGCCACGACTCGAGTGAGGTGAGTGCGTCGATCACGGCGACGAGGTCGACGTCGGCGGCGACCCCGGCGAGGTCGTCGGTGAAGACCGAGCGGACCTGGTCGGCGAGGAGTCCGCGCATCTCGGCGGCCGCGGCCACGAGCGGTTCGTGCTCGAGCGCCCGAAGTCGACCGACGTTCATGATGGCGCCCGCTCGCTCGTACAGGTCGAGTCGCGCGGCGACCAACGAGTTGATGCGATCGGTCCGGGTGGCGGCCCGGGACTCGACGCTCAGCAACGGCTCGAACCGCTCGCGAAAGCGTTCGAAGGTCTGATACTGGAGGTCGTCGAGGCCGTCGAAGTAGCGAAAGACCGACGCGACCGACACCCCGGCACGGTCGGCCACCATCTCGGCGCTCACCGGCACCTTGCCGTCCTGGAGCAGCGAGAACATCGCATCGATCACGGCGAGCCGTCCGCGCTCGCGCCGGGCGCGCCGCCCGTCGATCGGCGCTTCCCCTGCCACTGCTGTATTCTCCACGCCCGACACACTAACTATTGCGAGTCGGATTCGCAATAGATGATTCCGCTCTCAGACCAGCGTGAAGCTGACGCCGCCGATCGTCGTGCACTCACCTACACGTGTCCGGTCTGCTGCGACGAGGTCGACCGCGTCGAGGCCCTCGCCACGCTCCCCCGCTGGCACGAACCGGACGTCGCGGTCGAGGCTCAGATGGGTCCACCGAGCACGCATTGCGTCGGGGTCGACCGCCGACACCGCGGCACCATCGATCGCTGTCGCGGCAGCGTCGGTCGACAACTCGGCCGAACGGGTCTGCCAGTCCGGGCCGCCCCACCGCCAGCTCCCGTTCGGAACCGGCTGATCGATCGACACGAGGGTCCCGCCGACATCGTGTGGATGGAGATGTCGGCCCCGGATGTCGTCGAGGTCACCGCTCCAGACGATGCGGACATCGTCGGCGGCCAGCTGGTCGACGCGCTGGTCGAGATCGTCGACCTCGAAGATCGCCATGTACCCGCCGGCACCGCCACGCTTGTCGAGCAAGCGCTGCGCCGTGGTGCCCTCACGGGTCGGCGAGAGCACCTCGATGAACTGGTCACCGACGAGCAGCAGCGCATTGCGCAGCCCGAACTCCCTGACACCCGGGTCGTGATAGCAGACCCGCAGTCCGAACGTGTCGCACAGCTCGTCGACCACCGGGTCGAGATCGGGAGCGATCATCGCCACCTGACGGAGCCGTATCACGACGCGCCGCCGAGGAAGTCGATGATGGCCGAGAACTCAGTTCGGTCCTGGATCATGAACAGGTGTCCTCCTTCGAACACCTTTAGTGTCGCGCGAGGGATGCGCTCGGCGAGCAGCCTGCGATGAGCGAGACCGGCGCGACCGGAGGTTCTACGCTCGGCGCATGCCGTTGCACCACGTTGCCTACGCCACCCGGGACGTCGAGGCCACCACCCACTTCTACGAGGACCTGATGGGGTTCCCGCTCGTGCACACCGAGGTCCAGGCCTTCGGCGAGAGCTGGCTGCGCCACGTGTTCTACGACATCGGCCCGAACGCAGATGGCGACACCGAGTGCATCGCGTTCTTCCAGTTCCACGAGGTCGGAGAGCAACCGGCCTGGACCACCGATCTATCCGACGGCGTCGGACTGCCGTTCTGGGTGAACCACTGTGCGTTCCGAGCCTCCGCCAAGCAGCAGGAAGCGGTCCGCGTCCGCATGTCCGCCGAGGGCATCGAGCCGGCGATGGAGCAGGACCACGGATGGTGCCAGTCGCTCTACTACCTCGATCCCAATGGGATCATGGTCGAGCTGTGCCGTGACACGCCCGGCTTCCAACCCGACCCGAGCGAAGCGCATCGTCTGCTCGGTGTCGATCCGCTCGTCGAGACCTCACGCGAGGCGTCGACAACCGGTCGGCCCACACCGGTGGAGAGCTGACATGCCACGGCTTTCACAGATCCCACGCGACGACGCACACCCGGTGGCGCAGGCGGTGTACAAGATGATCTTCGGCGACCGCGACCCGGTCGCCGAACCCGGCACTGCATCGGGCACGCCCGGCAACTGGTGGACGGTGTTCGCACTCGTCCCTGACGCGTTCGACCATACGTTGTTGGGGCTCGAGTTCTACCGCGATCCGGGC
>JBGTCW010000169.1:0-1592 GCA_041748635.1 Ilumatobacteraceae bacterium
GCGCGACCGCTTCCACGTCGAGGTCGAGCACGGCAAGGATCTCACGGTCAAGGGCAACATCGTCGACCACGACTACAAGATCGAGCGCGACGGCGAGAAGATCGGAGAGGTGTCGAAGAAGTGGCTGCGGGCGCGCGACACGTACGGCGTGGAAGTGCGGAGCGTGGGCGACGTCGTGCTGGTTCTGGCTGTCACTGTTGCCGTCGACGCGCTCGCCCACGACTGAGCGATCATGGAGTTCGAAGAGTGGATGGAACATGCCGTTCAGGCATTCGAGGTCGTCGGTGTCGTCGTGCTCGCGGTCGGATCGATCGTCGCGTTGGTCGGCGCGGCACGAACCTTGGTCGGCGGGGAACCCGACGCTGCGTACGAACGCGCTCGACATGGCGTCGGCCGGTCGATCCTGCTCGGACTGGAGATTCTGATCATCGCTGACATCGTGCAGACGATCACGATCGACCCCACGCTCGAGAGCGCAGCGACGCTGGCTCTCATCGTGCTCGTTCGCACGTTCCTGAGTTTCTCGCTGGAGATCGAGCTCGACGGTGTCGTTCCATGGCGCAAGCAGCGCGCCTCCCCGTCGGCCGACCCGCCTTCGACATGACGACTGAGCCATCGCCCCGAGGAGACGCGTTCGCCCGACGGAGCGCTTCCAGCGCAGCGTCGACGTGTTGCGCACCGGGTCGTGACGACAATCCGTCCAGCGCAGCGTCGGCAGTGTCGTCGTCGGACGTCACCGCGGGCGCGTCGTACGCCGGCGACGGGTTGGTGGACATCGGCCCGACGACGTTCGTCATGGGCACCGACGACCCGGGCGGGTACCCCGACGATGGCGAGGGCCCCGCCCACACGGTCGAGCTCGCAGGCTTCTCGATCGCCCGCTGTGCCGTCACCAACGACGAGTTCTCATCGTTCGTGCAAGCGACCAACCATGTGACCGTGGCCGAGGCATTCGGAGACTCGTTCGTGTTCGGCGGGCTACTGCCTGACGACTTTCGTGCGACGAAGGCGGTGGCGGCGGCGCCGTGGTGGCGTCAGGTCGAGGGTGCCGACTGGCGTCATCCGGAAGGCCCGCACAGCGACCTGCACGGACGCGGCAACCATCCGGTCGTGCACGTCAGTTGGATCGACGCCTCGGCGTTCTGTGCGTGGTCGGGGACGCGGTTGCCGACGGAGGCGGAGTGGGAGTGCGCCGCTCGGGGTGGTCGAGCAGACGCGCACTTCCCGTGGGGCGATGAACTGGAGCCACGCGGCGAGCACATGATGAACCACTTCCAGGGAACGTTCCCGGCCGGCGACACCGTAGCCGACGGATTCGTCGGAACCTGTCCCGTCGGCTCGTACGAACCCAACGGTTTCGGCGTGCACGAGATGACCGGCAACGTGTGGGAGTGGTGCTCGGACTGGTTCGATGCCGCGTACTACTCGCGCAGTCCGGCCCGCGCACCGCACGGACCGGACGGCGGCGATCGCCGAGTGATGCGTGGAGGGTCGTACCTCTGCCACGAAAGCTATTGCCGGCGCTATCGCGTCGACGCCCGCAGTTCGTCCACCCCCGACAGCACCACCGGCAACGTCGGCTTCCGCATTGC
>JBGTCW010000170.1:0-6789 GCA_041748635.1 Ilumatobacteraceae bacterium
CAGGCGCCCGACCGACAGCGGCCGGAAGCCCCACGGGTCGCGCACGGCGATCACGTGATCCGCGGCGAGCAGCACGAGCGAGAACGCTCCCTTCCAGGCGGGCAGGGTCCGCTCGATGCGCTCCTCCCAGGTCTGCCCCCCGGCGGCGGCGAGCATCAGCGTCATCACCTCGGAGTCGCTGGTGGCGGTGAGGCCGAACCCTCGGTTCAGCAGCTCGTCGCGCAGTTCCGGTGCGTTCACCAGATTGCCGTTGTGGGCCAGCGCGAGTGGGCCGTGCATCGTCTCGACCAGGAACGGTTGGATGTTGCGCTCGGCGCTCGACCCAGTAGTCGAGTAGCGGGTGTGACCGATTGCGTGGTAGCCGGTGAGCGGGGCGAGCGCCTCGGGGGTGAAGACGTTGGCCACGAGGCCCGCCTCTTTGTGCACACGAGCCCGCTTGCCGTCGCTGACGGCGATTCCGGCCGCCTCCTGGCCCCGGTGCTGGAGCGCGAAGAGCCCGAAGAAGGCGAGCTGCGCGACCCCTTCGCCATGGGGCGTCGACACGCCCAGCACGCCGCACTCGTCCTTCGGGGTGTCGTCAGCGTCGTTCGCGGTGTCACGAATCGGTGTGCAAGCGATCGGAATGCCCATGTCAGTCGATGTCCAGTCCCGCCAGTGCGGCGTTGATCCGTGGTTCCGCAGGGTACGCGCCCGGCACGAAGGAGACGCCCGTGAGGCGTTCGAAGGCGTCGATGTAGCGTTCGGTCGTCGCCCGCCAGACGTCCGTCGGCAGTTCGGGAATCGGACCGTCGCCGGTGTAGCCGGCGGCCGCCAGCGCCCGGCGGACGACCTCTTTGTCGAGACTCTCGGGCTCCTCGTCGGCGGACAGCCGGGCCTCGTACGACTCCTCGATCCACCACCTGGACGAATCCGGCGTGAACACCTCGTCGATCAACAGCAGCTCACCGTCGCCGTCGACGCCGAACTCGAACTTGGTGTCGGCGAGGATGAGCCCGGCGTGCAGGCCGCGTTCGGATCCACGTCGGAAGAGGTCGATGGCCGCCGCCTCGACGCGGGCCCAGAGTTCCGCGGGAACGTGCCCGTCGGCGACGACGTCAGCCGACGAGAGCGGCTCGTCGTGGGAGCCGTCGGCACCCTTTGTGGTCGGCGTCACGATTGGTTCGACCAGTGCCGTGTTCTTGCGCAGGCCGTCGGGGAACCGATGGCCGTAGATCGTGCGTTCGCCGCTCGCGTAGCGGGTCCAGAGCGCGGTGTCGGTGACCCCGGTGATGTACCGCCGGACGACGACTTCCACGGTGAGTGGCGTGGCCTCCGTGGCGACCAGGACGTTCGGGTCGGGCGTCGAACGCGCGTGGTTGGCAACGATGTCGCGGGTGTGCTCGAACCACCACCACGACAACTGGTTGAGTACCTGGCCCTTGTAGGGCACGCCCGCGATGATCCGGTCGAACGCCGACAGGCGGTCGGTGGTGACGAAGAGTCGGCGTCGGTCGGGCAGCGCATACGACACCCGGACCTTGCCGGCGCGCCGATCGGTGAGCGGCAGATCGACGTCGAGCATCGGATCGGGAAGCCGGTCGGGGAGGGCGGTGGGCATCGTCGTCACAGTCCCTTCGCGTGTCGGATGCCGTTGTCGAACAGGCGAAGTCCGAGGTGCTCGGCTCCGCCACCGCCTCGGGAGTGCCGGGGGTGCTGGCGCGCCACGATGTGGTTCTCGGGGTGTGGCATCAACCCGAGCACGACGCCCGACGGGTCGCAGACGCCGGCGATGTCGGCGACCGAACCGTTCGGATTCGTGCTGCGGTAGCGCAGTGCGACCTGGCCAGCTGCGTGAAGAGCGTCGGGATCGGGGTGCACGTACCGGCCCTCGCCGTGCGCGATCGGACAGTGGATCGGATCGTCGATGCCCGCCGTCCAGATCGACACGCTCTCGGGCACCGGGTCGAGCACGACCCAGCGACAGTCGAAGCGACCCTGCGCGTTGTGGCCGAGCGCACCGGGCAGCAGACCGGCGGCGGTGAGCACCTGGAACCCGTTGCAGATGCCGATCAGCGGTCGGCCGTCGGCGATGAACCTGCGCAGCGCGTCACCGACACCCAGTGCGAGGTCGAGCGCCAGCATGCGGCCGGCGCCGAGTGAGTCGGCGTAGCTGAATCCGCCGGCGACGACGACGAGGCCGGCAGCGTCCAGCAGGGTTGGGCGCTCGACGAGTTCCGACGCCAGGACGATCTCGGTGGTTGCGCCGGCGAGCTCGAGCGCCTGACGCACGTCGAGGTCGCGATTGGTGCCCGGACCGGCGATCACGAGGGCTCGGACCCGGCTCAACGTGCACCCGCTCGGTGGTCGCCGTTGAACGCGTCGGCGAGTTCCCCGATCGTGATGGCGTCGATCCCGGCGATCGAGAGCAGGGAATCGTCGGTGACCACGCCGAGTCGCGTGGCCCAGTTCCCCATGGCCGAGTTCCCGATGATGGTCATGAAGGCGTCGACGCTCGCCGGCGGAACCTCGACGACCAGTCGTCCGCACGACTCGCTGAACAGCGCAGTCACGAGGTCGTCATGGGCGAGCGTGTCGATGCGCGCTCCGAGACGGCCAGCGAGACACATCTCGGCCAACGCGACGGCCAGGCCGCCCTCGCTGACGTCGTGGCAGGACACCACGAGGCCGGCGCGCATCGCGGCGTGGAGGTTGCGGTACATGACGGGTGCATTCGGTACCGGCGCCGGGGCGAGGCCGACCGCGTCGGGCGCACCCTGGACGAGGTCGAGGTGCGATCCGGCGAACTCGACCTCGGTACGGCCGACGAGGATCACGACGTTGCCCGGCTCTGCGAGGTCGGGGGTGACGCAGTGGTCGGCATCGGGAACGTGCGCGATGGCGGTGATCACGAGCGTTGGTGGAACAGCGTGCCGCTGGCCATCGGCGCCGACGTACTCGTTGTTGAGCGAGTCCTTGCCCGACACGAACGGAGCGTTGTACACGCGAGCTGCAGCGCAGCACCCTTCGACGGCGGCGACCAGTTCACCCAGCGTCGAGGGTCGCCGAGGATCGCCCCACGAGAAGTTGTCGAGCAGCGCAACGCGGTCGGGATCGGCGCCGACGGCCACGACGTTGCGGATCGCCTCGTCGACGACCGCGAAGGCCATCGCTTCGGGATCGTGCAGCCCGTACCACGGGTTGACCCCGATGCCGATGGCGATGCCCTCGCGGGCATGTGGGTCGGCGAGCACCACCCCGTCGGCTGGACCGTCCGCGGCGGCACCGATCAGCGGTCGCACGACGGTCGCGCCGAGGATCTCGTGGTCGTAGCGGTGGATGGTGTCGGCCTTCGACGCAATGTTGGGATGGGCCAGCAGGGCGAGGATCGTGGCTGCCGGATCGATGACGTGTCGGCCGATCGGGTCAGTGCGATTCGGTGCGGGTAGCTCGGCGGTCATGCGCCGTTGGGGGCGGCCGTCGTGGAGGAACGTCGTGTCGATGTCGACGACGACCTGGCCGTCGTGGCGCACAATCAGGCGACCATCGCCGGTGAACACACCGACGTCTGCCACTCGAACGCCGACCCGATCGCAACGGGCCTGCAGCGCCGCCAGATGTTCCGGCGGCACGGCGATCACCATGCGCTCCTGCGCCTCGGACAGCCAGACCTCCCACGGCGCGAGGCCGGGGTACTTGCGCGGGACGAGATCGAGGTCGACGTCCGCCCCGATGCCCTCAGCCATCTCGCCGATCGCCGACGACAGCCCGCCGGCTCCGCAGTCGGTGATCGCTGAATAGAGATCCTCGGCGCCGATCAGCGCATCGATCAGGAGCTTCTCGACGATCGGGTCACCGATCTGCACGCTGGCGCCGGCGACCTCGCCCGTCGTGGCGTCCATCGTCGCCGACGAGAACGTGGCGCCGCGGATGCCGTCGCGCCCGGTCGCTCCGCCCAACACGACGACACGATCGCCAGCGAAGGGCCCGTCGTGGATCGGCCGACTCGGCGCGGTGCCGATGCATCCGGCGAACACCAGCGGGTTCGTCGTGTACGCCGGGTCGTAGAGGATGGCGCCGGCCACGGTCGGCAGCCCGATCTTGTTGCCGTAGTCGGCGACACCGTCGATCACGCCGTCGCGGATCCGCCGTGGGTGCAGCGCCCCCTCCGGCAGGTCGTCGAGCGGGAGGTCGGCGGGTCCGAAGCACAAGATGTCGGTGACCGCGACCGGCCGGTGCGCAATGCCGAGCACGTCGCGGATCACACCACCGACGCCGGTGTTGGCACCACCGAAGGGCTCTACCGCCGACGGATGGTTGTGCGTCTCGGCCTTCAGGGCGATGGTCGTGCCCTCGGTGAACTCGATCACGCCGGCGTTGCCGACGAACGCCGAACGGACGAACGGTGCGTCGATGGCGTCGGTGCAGTCGCGGAGTTGGGCGAGCAGTGGCAGCACCTGGCCAGGCCCGTCGGGTCCACCGGTGGTGTCGATGAGTGCCCGGAACGTCTTGTGCGCGCAGTGTTCGCTCCAGGTCTGCGCGAACGTCTCGATCTCGACATCGGTGATGTCGCGCCCGAGCCGCTCGTACTCGTCGCGGATCACGCGCAACTCTTCGAGGTCCAGATACAGCGACCGCTCGGTGTTGAGCGCGATGAGTTCGTCGTCGTCGAGGCCCCGGATCGTGATGACCTCGGCTGTCGGATGGTTGTCGGTGTCGTCGAGCACCGGTGGGTCGACCACGCCGTGGCCCCATCGTTCGATCACCGCGTTGGCGACGACGCGACGCACGACCTCGTCGGCGAGCGCGGCATCGACGTCGGCTTCGAACTCGATGCGGCGAGCGTTGGCTGCGGAGTCGAGCGCGATGTCGAGTTGCCGGGCGGCGTGGAGGACGGCATCGGCGGCGGTGTCGGTCACGCCGGGCAGCAGGGTGATCTCGACGCCGTCGGACTCGGGTGACTGCCAGGTGCCGTGTTGGAGGAGCGGATCGACGAGCGCCCCGGCGAGGCGGGTCCGTTGGTCGTCGTCGAGCGTGCCCGAGACGTGGATGACGTCGGCGACGGCCACGGGGCTCGCGAGGTCGATCCCGAGGTGTGCCGCTGCGGTGGCGATGGCGGCGCCGCGTGGGTCCGGATCGATGGAACGAATGGTCAGTCGATGCCGGTCGGCCACTGCGGTGACCCTACGGATCGCGCGCTGCGCGCTCCCGGCGATTGTACAAAATGTCTCGTGGGCGCCGGGCGGCGCCCGCGATCAGAGACCCAGTCGGAACAGGACCAGTGCGGTCATCGGCTGCACTTCGTCCGGCGTCGGGAACACCGGCTCCCAGGCATCCGGCGACACCGACGTCACCGTGACCGTCTCGCCGCCGAGCTGCTCGGGCAACACCGATCGGCGAACGATGCCGGAATCGTCCACCCAGATCTCCATCGTCACCGTCGCAGCCGGGTCGAGGCCGGGCTGCAGGGAGATCCCGGGCGGAAGTGGTGCTGCAGGTGCCGGCGATCCATCGATGGTCGGGGTGACCGAAGCGGTTTGAGCCTGCAACAGACGACTGGCATCGGTGGTGATCACCAGCCGGCGGGTGGAATCGGTCCCGACCGACGACTCGGTCGCTTCGTCGATGGTGCTGATCTCGCGGGTGGCAAGTGGCACGAGCTCGTCGATGGTTCGAACCCATCGACTGCGTCCGAGCGAGAAGTCGATCGGGAAGTCGCCCCGCGGCAGCGTGTACCAGGTGGATTCGTCGATGTTGCGAACGAACGCCGCATCCCACAGCGTGAGGATCTCGAGATCGGGCGTGTCGGTCCGGGGGATGAGGATTCTGGCGATGCCGGACTCGAAGTCGGCGGTGACCTCGTACTCGTCGATGCCGCCGAATACGTCGTCTTGGCTGACCGTGAAGGTCGCTGTTCGCACGGGAACGGCTGGATCTCGAGTGGCCGGATACGACAGTGCGGCGGCCGGGCCGGTGTCCACACCGGAGTCGGTGAAGCGTTCGAGCAGCTCAGGACCGTAGGTCACTCCGGCGTAGCCGAGTCCGCCGAGCACGCCGAGCACGATCAGCCAGCTCACGCCACGCCGAACCTTGCCTCGTCGTGGGGAGCGCCGCGCGGTGGCAGGCAGCGGAGCGACGAGCATCGTGTCGAAGATCGTCGGCGTGTCGACTCCGGGAGGTCGCGGAACCTGGGGCGCCACGGCCGGCAGTGACGGGGCTGCCTGGCTGATCTGGCCGGGCCACGGCATCGGGGGAGGTACCGGTGGCGACGCAACCGTCGGCGACGTCACCGTCGGCGGCGGCAGGCCGACCGTCGGCCTCGCAAGGGTGTGAGTCGTGTCACTCATCGCCTGATGGGTATCGGCCCGGCAACACGGATCTTGAGTCGCCTGTCGTACCATCCGGTCGTGGGAAGCTCGACACGACCGAACACCGACAGCTGGCTCGTGGTCGGCGCGGGGTCAGCAGGCTGCGTGCTCGCCGCCCGCCTGTCCGACCGCGCCGGGAACTCCGTCACGCTGCTCGAGGCCGGAGACGACCTCGCGGCCGGCGACCTCGACGGCCCGATCGGAGGCCCTGATTTCCTGGCGGCGCTCGACGTGCCAGGTCGAACCTACGAATCGCTGATGGCGTCGAGGACCACGGGGGGACCACAGAGCGCCTACCGGCGCGGCCGTGGCGTGGGCGGGTCGTCGGCCGTGAACGCACTGGTCGCGCTGCGGGGCGACCCGGCGCTCTATCGATCGTGGGGATGGCACGACGCCGATGCCGCGTGGGCGGCGTTGCAGCTCCCGGAGCAGGAGCCTCACCCGG
>JBGTCW010000171.1:0-2309 GCA_041748635.1 Ilumatobacteraceae bacterium
GCTCGGCTACGACACAGCGCACTACGGCCAGGGCCAGTGGAATGGCGTCGCGATCCTGTCGAAGGTCGGCATCGACGACGTCGTCACCAACTTCGCCGGCGACGTCGAACCGGATCCCGACGCACGCATCATCACCGCCACATGCGGTGGGGTGCGCGTGAGCAGCGTGTACGTCCCGAACGGGCGATCGCTCGACGACGACCACTACACCTACAAGCTGTCGTGGCTCGACCGGTTGGTCGCCCACCTCGACGCCGACACCGATCCATCGCAGGACGTGGTTGTCGGTGGCGACTACAACATCGCGCCGGACGACCGCGACGTGCACGATCCCGCCAAGCTCGTCGGCGCCACGCACGTGAGTGAGCCCGAGCGAGATCGTCTGGCGGCGCTCGAGGCATGGGGGCTCGTCGACGTGTTCCGAGCCCATCACCCCGACGATCGCGTGTACTCGTGGTGGGACTACCGGGCCGGCGACTTCCACCAGGGCCGCGGCATGCGCATCGACTTGTTGATGTGTTCGGCGTCGGTGGCAACGCGCGCCGAGTGGTGCGTCGTCGATCGCAACGCCCGCAAGGGCAAGCAACCGAGCGACCACGCACCGGTCATCGTCGACCTCAGCGACTGACGTCGACCGGGAGCCCGGACACTCGATCGCCGGTCGTCGTTCTGACGACGTCGAGGATCTGCGGCGCGAGCCGCTCGGCGGTGATGCGGCCGAACGATGTGATTTCGGCGAGTTCCTCGGCGGTCGTCGGGCGTGCACGTGCGATCGACGCAAGGTCTCGATCGCTGCACAGCTGGATCGGGAGAATGCCGGCGCGGCGAGCGGACTCATCGCGCCACTCGCGCAGCGCGCCGAGCAGCGGATCGACGTGCGCCCTCACGCGACGGGGTGGTGGAGCCGGCAGGGGGACCGTCAGGTCGAGTTCGGTCACGAACGGGCTGAGCGTGCGTGCGTATCCGCCGCGCCGGGCGGCATGGGTGAGCAGCAATCGATCGGTGGCCCGCGTGATCGCGACGTAGAGCAGTCGACCCTCCTCGGCCTTGCCAGCGACGGTGGTGGCGGACTTGTGCGGCACCAGGCTGCTCTCGACGCCCGTGACCACGACCGTGTGCCACTCGCGACCTTTCGCCGCATGGAACGTCAAGAGATCGATCCCGTCCGTCGACGCGTCGGCGAACGGGTTGGT
Source organism: Ilumatobacteraceae bacterium (assembly GCA_041748635.1). Taxonomy (GTDB): domain Bacteria; phylum Actinomycetota; class Acidimicrobiia; order Acidimicrobiales; family Ilumatobacteraceae; genus Sva-07. The sequence goes on from JBGTCW010000171.1 coordinate 1,194, forward strand.
GGTGGCGACCCAGGCCCGGAAGGTCGCGCCATCACCGAGTGGTTGTTCGCGAAGGAACTCCAACGCCGCGGCGGCGACTCGCCGTTCGGGGTCGTCATCGCCGGCGACGGGTGCCGTCGCAGTTGCCGTCGCAGTTGTGGGAGTCGGCGGTGGGACGTCGAGGATGTCGTGGGCCCAACCGCGTAGGCGAGAGGCGGATCCGTTGGCTGCGGCGCTCCGCACCGCTTGCTGCAGCGGGGTTCCGTTCGCGGTGGCGTTCCGGCGGACGCGAATGCCCGCACGGTCGAGGGACGTCTCGATCGCTCGAAGCTGGGCGTTCGTCCGCGCCAGCACCCCCACCTCGCCGCTGCGCACGAGTTGAGGATCACAACGCGAAAGGAACTGAGCGATGCGATGCGCCTCGTCGGCGTCGTCGTCGGCGAGCAGTCGTTCGACCGGGGGACCATCGGCTCGATCCGAGACCAGCTCGCTCGGCTGCCCTGTGGCGGTGAGCACGTGCACGCCGGCCGCAACGATCTGCGGGGTGGACCGGTGGTTCACCGGAAGGCGGACGACCTCGACGCCAGGGAATCGCGTCTCGACATCGACCAGCAGGGTCGGGTCGGCGCCGTTGAATCCGTAGATCGCCTGTGAGGGGTCGCCGACGAGGTAGAGGTCGTCGCGACCGGTTCGCAGGAGGTCGATCAGCGCGTGCTGGAGCGGGTTCAGGTCTTGCGCCTCGTCGACCAGGAGGTGGCGGAAGCGCCACCGCAACGTGTCGGCGAACTCGCCGTCCTGTCGCAGGTCGCGGATCGTGTGCGACAGGACGTCGTCGAAGTCGATGACGCCGCGACGTCGCTTCAAGGTCTGGTAGTCGGCGTGGACTGCAGCGCATCGGTCGATGCCGGGTGCCGGGTGGCGCTGATGGCGGCGCGCCGCACTCGCGTAGTGGGCGGCGTCGATTCCTCGCGCCGATGCCCAGTCGATCTCGGCGAGGTAGGCCGCCAGACTCCGCCGATCGCCGGCGTCGATCGTGTCGCCGACCAGTCGCCGCCGGTCGTTGACCACGGTGAGCGGGCGACGCTCGGTGTCGATCCAGCGCTGCTTGAGCACCGCCAGCATGACCGAGTGGAAGGT
>JBGTCW010000172.1:0-2286 GCA_041748635.1 Ilumatobacteraceae bacterium
GGCGTGGCGGGTCGAGGTCGGCAGTGGCGATCGGGCGAACCCGGTCGGGGTCGTGGCCGGCTGCGGAGAGCACCTCTCGGACGAACTCGTACCAGCTGACCGGCCCCTGGTTGGTCACGTGGAACGTGCCGGCACGACGATCTGTAGCCAGCGTCCGCAGCGCTGGGGCGAGATCGGCGGTGAACGTCGGGTGGCCACGTTGGTCGTCGACGAAGGCGAGCCGCTGGTCGGGGTCGGCGGCGAGTCGTAGCACCAGCTTGACCATGTTGTTGCCGTGCTCACCGCACACCCACGACGTGCGCACGATCGTGGCGTCCGCCCCGGCGGCGATCTCGCCGGCGAGCTTCGAGCGCCCGTACGCCGACTGCGGGTTGGTCTCGTCGTCCTCGCGGTACGGACGCTCGAGCGTGCCGTCGAAGACGTAGTCGGTACTGACGTGCACGAGGTGCGCACCAACTCGCCGGGCAGCAGCCGCCAGGTGTCCGACTGCGGTGGCGTTGACCGCGAATGCGGTCTCCTCGTCGGTCTCGCAGGCGTCTACTGCCGTGTAGGCGGCGGCATTGATCACGGCGTCCGGCCGCATCGACGACAACAGCGCGCCGACGGCGGCTTCGTCGGTGATGTCGAGCAATGCGCGATCCACGGCGACGACCTCGTCGCCCATCGACGTGCAGTGCTCGACCAAGTCGACGCCGAGCTGACCGGCGGCGCCGCTGATCACGACTCTCACGACGTCACGGCTCGATCGGTGGCGGTGGGCCGACGCCGCGGAAGTAGTTCAGAATCGGCTCGGCGCCGGGGTCGAGCTCGAGCACGGCGTTGCCGTTGCGGTTCACCCCCGACACCGGGAGCTGGTACTTGTTCAGTCCCGTGCTGAAGGCCTTGCGCAGCGTGCCGGCAGCTGCGACCGGATCGAGACCGGGATCGAGCCGAACGGCGGACGTTCCCGAGCTGATCAGCTCCGATGCCAGGAACGGGTCCGACTGGAGCTTGGCGATCGTGGAGTCAGCGGTCTGCTGCAGGAACGTCTGCTGACGCTCGATGCGACCGAGGTCGGAGCGGGGGTCCGTCACCCATTGACCATCACGGAACTCCTCGTAGTACCGACTGCGGGCGTACTGCAGCGACTGCAAGCCATCGAGCACATGGCACCCCGGCTGTTGGTCGAGCCCGGTGTTGAAATCGCGGGTCGGGTACAGGAAGCACACGGTGGTGCCACCGGTCGCGTCGATGAGATCCTTGAACCCGTTGAAGTCGATGTCGACGACGTGGTGGATCGGGATGCCGAGCTCCTGGGTGATCGTGGCGGCCAGCACGTCGGTGCCGTCGCTGTAGGCCGAGTTGATGCGGTTCGGACTGTCACGCCCGGCGATGTTCACCCAGAGGTCGCGCGGCAGGCTCACGATCGAGGCGCCGTTGCCGTCCTCTTCCTGACGCAGGATCATGATCGTGTCGGAACGACGACCCGACACGGCGTTCACATCGCCGATGCCACCGAAATCCGCATCGGTCGGATTCGCGTTCTCGCGCGAGTCGGAGCCGATCAGCAGATAGTTCCGCGCCGGTCCGTCCTGCGGCGTCAGCGCCAACTCGAGACCCTCGATGCGTTGGACGTCGGCCGTTCGGGCGTTCGCCGCCCGAATGACTCCGAACGCCCCGAACGCCCCGACGACGACCGCGAACACGAGCGCAAGGGACGCGGAACTGTGTCGGCGATGGCGAGCGGGGGCAACCATGGCCCACGACGCTAGTGGCGGCTCCGACCGCTCGTCCGGCACCCCGCCCGTGATCTCGGTCTCATCTCGATGCCGGTCTCAGCGCGGCTGATCGTCCGACGACTTCTGCGTACGGACGTGGACGACGTCACCGACGTCGAGTTCGTGACGAGTGCCCTCGTCGTCGACCACCACGAGGCGCCCGACATCGTCGACATCGACGGCTCGGCCATGCAGCGCAGCGACCCCGTCAGGCATCTCGACCTGCACCGACCGCCCGAGTGTGGCCAATGCGTCGCGATATGACGTTCCGACATCGCCCGGCAGGGCGTCGAGTTCCTCGAGGACCGCCGCGAGGACGGCCGCTGGCGAGACCGGGCGATCACCGCAGTGAGCGCGGACCGACGCGGCCTCATCGGGCGCCCACCCCACGATGAGGCCCAACCCGACGACCACCGCGTCACGGCCAGGAACGCGCTGGGCGAGGATGCCGGCGAGTTTGCGGTCGTCGAGCAGCACGTCGTTCGGCCACTTGAGGCCGACTGCGACCCCGGCATCGACGAACCGCCTG
>JBGTCW010000173.1:0-1728 GCA_041748635.1 Ilumatobacteraceae bacterium
CGTCGTTGGACGATGTAGTCGCCGACGCGGACGTCGTCTTCGTGGAGCTGCGTGAGTGCGTCGACGGGGGTGAGTTTGCGGACCACTTCGGCCTCGGCTCGCCGCATGCGCTCGCGAGACAGCGACTTCAAGAAGTTGTAGACGTACTCGTTGTAGTCGCCCTCGCGCCATGCGGTGAATCGGCAGGACAGCAGCAGCGAGTTGCTCCAGTCGACCGCTCGCTGCGCGACCACGGTCTCGACGAGTTCGCGGGCGATGTCGAAACGGAACGAATACGCCTCGCCGTCGTGCGCGCGGACTTCGCCGTTCGGAAAGTCGATGATGATCGCCACGTCGCCGGCATTGAGGAGCAGGTTCGCGCCGATCTGCGACCGCAACGTCGGTGCCATCTCGAGCAACGGTTGCCACCACGCTTGCAAGGTCGCCAGCAGATCCGTGGTGGGCAGCGTCCAGGAGGCCTTGAGGTCGTCGAGCCACGGCTGCCAGTCGGACTGGTAGGTCTCGAGGTAGCGGCGTTTGTCGGTGAAGATCGCGTCGACGTCACCGGTCGGCATCGGATGGGTGACCTCGATCGAGTCCGGACCGATGTCGATCGTGGTGCCCGGGATGTTCGTCACGCCGTGACGACCGGCTTGTTCGAGGCGCTGCAGGAACGCCCGCTGGTCCGGGAAGATGCTCAACTCGTCGCCGTCGATCATGTTGAGCTCGAACAGGTCGGCGTCGAGGAACGCCGGCGGCCCGGCGCTGGGCACTACGTATCGGGCGTCGATGCTCTCGACGTAGCGCATGGCTCGGGCGAACTGCGCGTCGACCTTCGCTGTGCACAGTCGCCGCTTGTCGTCGACGGGAATCTCGTACACCATCGGGTACCAGATCGCCCCCGAGAACTGCAGCCAGTGCAGATCGACCGGCCCGTGCGAGCGGAGCTGATCGAGCTCGTTGGTGCGGCAATCGTTCTGGTTGACGAGGATCGAGCTGCCGTCCGATACGACGAGGGCCGAGTCGCCCCCCGGGCCATCGGTGATCGAGGTCTCGACGTGGATCGCGACGGTGAGCCCGGGCGCGATCTCCAGTTCCTCGGTGTCGACGGTGCGAATGAACTCGGTGAATCCCAGCGCCTGGAGCGTTCGTTGCTGCTCGCGGGTGGGGTAACCCGGCAGCAGGATCGGGATGTCGCGGCGGAGGTGCTCACGCAGCCACGGCTCGTCGTGGTGGTCTCCGTGAAGATGCGAAACGTAGAGGAAGTCGGCGTGCTCGATCCGCTCGCGGAGGTCGTCGCTCAGCTGATCATTGCGAGGGAAGACGAACCACGAGCCGAAGAACGCCGGGACGAACCACGGATCGCAGAGGATCGAGCCCGCCGCGGTTTCGATGAGCATGCCGGCGTGGCCGATCGACGTGGCGCGCATTGGCTCAGGGTAGGGCTGTGGGTCGGTGATCGGAACTGCAACGACGACGCCCGACGGGATTCACCAGTCGGTGACGGTCAGGCAATCGGCTCAGGCGACCGGAGGATCGGTGAACTGCTGGCCGGCGCGCGAGACGTGTTCGGTCCACGCGGCTCCGTCCCAGTAGCGAAGCTCGAATCGACCCGAGGGATCTGCATACCAGCCGGCCGGAACCGCGGTGTCGGCCGCAGCAGGCGCCGCCTCGACGGTTGGCTCCGCGGCGGCCTCGACCGCAGGTTCGGCCACAGGCTCGACCACGGGTTCGGGCTCGCTGACCTGC
>JBGTCW010000174.1:0-5397 GCA_041748635.1 Ilumatobacteraceae bacterium
GTCGGATCGCACCCGGCCGACGTAGGTCGGGTCGGCACCGGCGGCCTCGAGCGGCGTCGGCACGTCGGTCAGCACCACGCCTGGTGCGTCGGCGAGCAGTTCGAGAGCTCGCTCGACCGACAGGGGACGGGCGAACTCGGCGTTGATCGACAGCGAGTGTCCGGTGAACACCGGAACGCGCACGCAGGTACCCGACACCAGCAGGTCGGGGATCTCGAGAATCTTGCGGCTCTCGTTGCGGAGCTTCTGTTCCTCGTCGGTCTCGAACGAACCGTCGTCGACGATCGAGCCGGCCATCGGCAGCACGTTGAAAGCGATCGGCTTGACGAACTTGGTGGGCGTGGGAAATTGCACGGCGGCGCCGTCGTGGGTGAGTTCGGCGGCCCGGTCGACGACCTCGCGGGTCTGCTTGTCGAGTTCGTCGACGCCGGCGAGACCTCCCCCGGAAACGGCCTGGTAGGTCGACACGACGAGTCGGGTGAGCCGGGCCTCGTCGTGCAGTGGCTTGAGCACCGGCATGAAGGCCATGGTGGTGCAGTTGGGATTGGCGATGATGCCCTTCGGTGGGTTGGCCGCCAGTTCGCCGTTGACCTCCGAGACCACCAGCGGTACGTCCGGGTCCATGCGGAACGCCGAGGAGTTGTCGATCACGATCGCGCCCGCGGCGGCGAACTTCGGGGCCAGGGCGCGCGACGACGTTGCCCCGGCCGAGAACAGGGCGATGTCAAGCCCGCTCGGGTCGGCGAGGTCGGCGTCTTCCACGACGATGTCGGTGCCCTTCCATGCGAGCGTGGTGCCAGCAGAACGGGACGACGCGAAGAAGCGGATCTCAGCGATCGGGAAGTTGCGTTCGTCGAGTAGGCGGCGCATCACGGTGCCGACCTGACCGGTGGCGCCGACGACGCCGACGCGAAGAGCTGCAGTCATGGCGGGAACGATAACGCTCGGGCACCGCGTGCCGACGGCGAGTTTTCCGTGCGCTGCACCGATCGACGGTCGCTCTGGCACAATCCAGGAATGGTTCGTCGTCCCCAACTGGTGCCGTGGAAGGCTGCCGGGCGGACGAGTGAGCGGCAAGTGAGCGGCGACGATGTCGTGCGCACCACAGGTTGGGTGTTCAACAACGAGACCGGCAGTGAGCTGACACTCGAACAGTTCGTCGCAACCGGTGACGCAGAGGTGGCGGCGTACCTCACCGTGTTCGGTCTTCGTGACGCCGACGCCTCCGGTCGAACCCCACTCGACAAGACGCTCGTCGAGATCGGTTGTGGCATCGGACGGATGACCGGCGCCTTCACCCGCGAGTACGAAACGGTGATCGCGTGCGACCTCGATGCCGGGTTCCTCGAACGCTGTATCGAGACCGTTGGACGCTTCGGCAAGGTCGATCGGCTCCGCACGAGCCACGTGGCCGATGGTCACACCATCGACCTGCCAGCGGACTCGGCCGATGTCGCGTTCAGCTACATCACGCTGCAGCACTGTGATCCCGACGATGCCCACGAGCTGACCTCCGAGGCGGTTCGCATCACTCGGTCCGGCGGCAAGGTGGTGTTGAACTACCGGGCACGCAGTCCACAGGACATCGTGCTGTTGCCGCTCGGGTCGGTCACTCGCGGGCTGTTCCGCATTCCGAAGTTCGGTCCGTGGTTGTCACAACGACGTCTCGCCGCCCGGCTCGGCTGGCAGGCGAATCGTCTCCAGCCCGACGACCTGCTCGGGCCACTGTCCCACTTGCTGACGGACATCGAGATCTGGCGCAATCCCCGGAGCAAGATCACCGGTCGCGGTGCCGTCAACCAGGAGTTCGACGGCATCAACCCCCACCACTACTGGCTGATTGCCACCGTCCGCTGATCGCGGGTCAGGTGCGTTCGGGCAGCGGGCCGGCGTAGTCGCCGCCCGAGTCGAGCCCGAACGCAGTGTGCAACGCGCGAGCGGCGCGTTCCATGTCGCCGGCCGAGCACACGATCGACACCCGGATCGTGGACGTCGAGATCATCTGGATGTTGACGTCCTCGTCGGCGAGCACCCGGAACATCTTCGCGGCGATGCCGGGTGACGATTTCATCCCGGCGCCGACCAGCGACACCTTGGCGATGTCGTTGTCGTGCGACACGCCCGTCGCTCCGATCTCGGAGGCGACCTTCGACACGATGTCTTCGGCGTCGCCCATGTCGGCCATCGGCATCGTGAAGCTGATGTCGGTGGTGCCCTCGGTCGAGGTGTTCTGCACGATCATGTCGACGTTGACGTTGGCCTCGGCGAGTGGTTCGAACAGCGCGGCGGAGATGCCGGGCCGGTCGGGCACGCCGAACACGGTGACCTTCGCTTCTGACGTGTCGGTGACGACACCGGAGATGATCGGATCTTCCATGGAAGCCTCCTCGTTGGTGACCCACGTGCCGGGCTCCCAGGTGAATGCGGAACGGACGTGGAGTGGAACGTCGTGGTTGCGGGCGAACTCGACCGAGCGCAACGCGAGCACCTTTGAACCCGCGCCTGCCATCTCGAGCATCTCGTCGAAGTGCACCCTGGCGAGCTTGCGCGCCTGGGGGACGATGCGCGGGTCGGCGGTGAACACCCCGGTGACGTCGGTGTAGATCTCGCAGGCGTCGGCCCCCATCGCCTGCGCGAGCGCCGACGCCGTGAGGTCGGAGGCACCGCGGCCCATCGTGGTGACCTCTTTGGCGGTGCTCACGCCCTGGAATCCTGCGATCACGCAGACCTTGCCCTCGCCCAGCGCCTGGCGGACCCGGTCGCCCTTGACCTCGACGATCTTGGCCTTGCGATGGGCGGTGTCGGTGATGATGCCGACCTGGCTGCCGGTGAAACTGATCGCTTCGACGCCGCGGTCGGCGAGGGCCATCGTCATCAGCGCCGCGGTGACGCGCTCGCCGGTGGTCAGGAGCATGTCCATCTCGCGGCCCGGTTGTGTTCGCGACACCGAGTCGGCCAGGGCGATGAGGTTGTCGGTGGCCTTGCCCATCGCCGACACGACGACGATCACGTCATTGCCGCGCTTCTTGGTGAAGACGACGTTGTCGGCGACCGCCTTGATGCGGTCGGGGTCGGCGACGGATGTGCCGCCGTACTTCTGAACGATCAGTGCCACGAGTGAGCGAGGTTACAACTCGTTCGCTGCTGACATCCCGATGCGTTCTCGTGAACAACTTCACCTGTGAGAGGTGAACTTGTTCACGAGATGGAGAGTGGTGCTGGTCAGTCGCCTTTGACGACGTGCTCGACGACCTCGAAGCTCATCAGGTCGGCGGACTGGGCGACCGGCTTGCGAGGAGCGTCGCCGTCGGCGGGCTGGTTGCCGTCGGCTTGGCCGCTTCCGTGACCTCGCTCGAAGTCCTGGCTGTTCATCCACGCCTGGAAGTGCTCTTCGGATGCCCAGCGGGTGTACACGAAGTAGCGGTCCTCGCCCTCGACGGGCCGCAGGAGCTGGAAGTCCTCGAACCCGTCGAACTGCTCGACCATCTTCGCTCGCCCGGCGAAGCGACCTTCGAGCTGTGGGCCCATGCCCTCGGGGATGGTGATGGCATTGATCTTGACGACGCTCATGGAGCCCAGTGTGCCGTGATCACGTCGCAGCCACCAGTCGGGCGAGCGTCTCGAACGCATCGAAGACGTCGACGTGGCGCGTCGTGAGCGGCGACATCCCGAAGCGCAGGATGTCGGGATCGCGGCGGTCGATGATCACCTTGCGGTGCGTCAGCGCCTCGTGGAGCTCGCGGGCGTCGGGTCGGCGGATTGCGACGTGCCCGCCTCGGCGGCGCTCGTCGCGGGGGGTCACGGTGTCGAGGCCGAACTGGTCGGCGAGATCGATGCCGAGTGCCGTCAGCGATCGGGCCTTCGCTGCGATCTCATCGATGCCCGCCTCCACCGTCAGTCGGATTCCCTCCCGTGCGGCGGTGAGGCCGAGCACGGGCGGTGTGCCGTTGAGTAGTCGAGCGACGCCGGGGCGCGGGTCGAACGGTCGCTCCATCGCGAACTGATCGGCCTGGCCGAACCACCCCCAGATGGGCTGTGTCACCCGATGCTGAATCCCGCTCGCGAGGTAGACGAACGCCGGCGAACCAGGCCCTCCGTTGAGGAACTTGTAGGTGCAGCCGACCGCCAGCTCGACGCCGGCGCCAGGGAGATCGAGCTCGAGCACGCCGACAGCGTGCGACAGGTCCCAGATCGTCGTCGCGCCGACCGCCGCGGCGCGAGCAGTCTCGCTGGCGAGTTCCTCGACGCTGGCTGTGCGGTAGTCGACCAGCGACCGCACCACCACGTCGACGCCGTCGAGATCGTCGAGTCCGGCTCGAACCTCGACGTCGCGCAGACGGGCGATGCCTTCCGCCACATACCGGTCGGTCGGGAAGTCGGCGGGGTCGACGGCGATCACCCGCCGGCCGGGTTCGAGGTCGAGTGCCACGTTGACGAGCTGGAAGATGCACACGGTCGTCGACTCGTGCACGGCGACCTCACCGGAGCGGGCGCCGAGCAGTGGGGCGAGGTCGTCGCCGACCGCCAGCGAGAGGTTCAGCCAGTCGTTGTCCCACCACGAGGCGATCAGGTCGTCCGCCCACTCGTCGACCACTCGGTGCAGCGCGGCGACCGTTCGCTTCGGCGTGCGACCGAGTGAGTTGCCGTCGAGGTAGATCAGCTCGGGGTCGGCGATGACGAACTCGTCGCGCCAGCCCGCCAGCGGGTCGCGGTCGTCGAGCGCCACGGCATCGGACCGATCGATCATGTCGCCACTCTGCCAGGTCGCCCCGTGGCTGGCGTGGGCGATCCAGCGTTCCGCAGATCGCCGTCGCTCTCGTACCATCGGGCTGACGAACTGATCGAACTCGTCATCGAGGGCACCAAGCGCGCCACGGCCGGCGCAGTGGCCGAGTACGAGGCGGAGGGTGAAGTCCTGCCGTCGGTCGGGGATCTCTCGGTCGTGACGGACGGCGCAATGCGCCCCCGGCTGGTGCTCGAGTTGACCGACGTCCGGGTCGGTCCGTTGTCATCCGTCGACGACACCTTCGCGTCCGACGAAGGCGAGGGTGACCGCACTCGAGCGTCGTGGCTCGACGGTCACACGTGGTACTTCACCCGCACGTACTCGCGACTCGGGCTCGAGTTCCATCCCGACATCCCCGTCGTGTTCGAACGCTTCGCTGTTCGATACCGCGAGGACTGAGCCGCTTGCCGATGCGGCCCGACCTCACCCCAATGCACCCTCGGCGAGTTCGACGAAGCTGGCGTGGCGGACGACGCCGTCGTTGGTGAACTCGGCGATCTCCAGCACCGCGTCGAGGGCCGGCGTCACCCAGCGCGCGCCGCGTCGCACCGTGGGAGGTGGCGGTGGGTCGAACGGGCAGTCGTCGGTGCGGAGCGCGTCGAGCTGTGCGG
>JBGTCW010000175.1:0-1532 GCA_041748635.1 Ilumatobacteraceae bacterium
GCAGCGTCGACGTTGCACTCCGCCTTCGTGTCGAGTCCACCACATTTCTCCAACATGACCAACGCGACGTGGACCGCCGTCGGCATTGGCGTCCACTTCGACGGCTCGACCTGGTTCATCACGCTCGTGTTCCGCTGAGTCGGTTGTACGTTTGCGTGATGTCGTCGTATCCGTTCACGTCTGCGCTCGCCACGGGGGCATCGTCGGGTATCGGCGCCGAGATGGCGCGCCTGCTCGGCGATGCGGGCGTGCCCACCGTGCTCGTCGCCCGCCGTCGTGACCGCCTCGACGAGATCGCCACCCGCTTCGACGGGTTCGAGGTGCTCGAAGCCGACCTCGTGACCGCGGAGGACCAGGCTGCGGTGGTCGAACGGATCATGTCGAACGAATCGCCGATCGACCTCGTGGTGAACAATGCTGGCTTCGGCACGAGCGGCGTCGTCCACGAACTCGACGTCGATCGGCTCGCCGACGAGATCGAGTTGAACGTCAAGGCGCTCACGGTGCTCAGCCATGCAGCGCTGTCGACCATGGTGCCGCGCGGGCGCGGGTTTCTGCTCAACGTGTCGAGCGTGGCGAGCTTCCAGGCGTCGCCCGGGCTCGGCGTCTACGCCGCCACCAAGGCGTACGTGACGAGCTTCACCGAGGCCGTGCACAGCGAGGTCAAGGGCTCCGGCGTCCACGTCACGGCGCTCTGCCCGGGCCTGACGCGAACGGAGTTCCAGCAACGCTCGAACACCGACGGGCTGGAGTCGAAGATCCCGGATCTCGCCTGGACGACGGTCGAACAGGTCGCATCGACCGGCCTTCGTGACGTGGCGGCGAACAAGACGCTCTCGGTTCCCGGTGCCCTGTACAAGGTGGCCGTCACGGGAAGCGATCTGCTTCCGCGGTCGATCACTCGCTGGGTCAGTGGCGCCATCACGCGTTGACGCTGGCCGGGAGCGCTGAACGCAGCTCAGTAGTCGACGGCGGAGAACTCTCGCAGCTTCGCGACCTGATGCTGAGCGTCGATCATCCGGACCGTCCCGCTGCGCGAGCGCATCACCAAGCTCTGCGTGCGCGCGCCGCGCTTATCGAACCTGACGCCACGCAGCAGTGCGCCGTCGGTGAGCCCAGTCGCTGCGAAGAAGCAGTTGTCGCTGCGAATCAGGTCGTCCTGGCCGAACACGTGTGACAAGTCGAAACCGGCCTCGACCATGGCGTCGCGTTCGGCGTCGCTCTGTGGCGCAAACCGCGCTTGGATCTCGCCGCCCATTGCCTTGCTCGCAGCGGCAGAGATGACGCCCTCGGGCGTCCCGCCGACACCGAACAGCACGTCGACGCCGGCGTCGGGCCAGCACGTGGCCACCGAACCGTAGACGTCGCCGTCGGTGATCAGCCGGATCCGACAACCACTCGCCCGGATCTCCGCGATCAGATCGGCGTGACGCGGACGATCGAGGACGACGACGGTCAGGTCCCTGACCTCCTCGCCCTTGGCCTTGGCGATCCAGCGCAGGTTCTGCGTCGGAGTGGCAGTGATGTCGATG